>NZ_JAVLSP010000021.1:0-43593 GCF_031528575.1 Candidatus Sororendozoicomonas aggregata | reverse complement strand
TAGCGCCCGTAGCGAGGATTACGAGAAATTGAGGATAAAAATTTCTGCTTCTGAGGATAATAGTGGGGCTATTTGACAAAGAAGCAGGAATTTTTAGACCAATTTATCGCAACCGCAGTAGGGCAGTCTATTCTCGGACAGGCTCCTAGGTAGTAGAAAATAGCTACTTGTTAATTAGCGCTTACCCCATTGTACATAATAACGGTTAAACCATGCCGGAGGGTAACGCCTGAGTTCAAGGAATAAGGGGACAAGGACATAAGCCAGCGTGATTTTGACGCAGATAAAACAAGGAACCTCCAGACAACTTAGCTATCTTTCTGATACCTAACTCTGATGGCTAACTCTGATAGCTAACCATGAACGTCTACCTGAATTATTAGTAATTTTGGCTACTATACTTTTTGATGTCAATGATTTCTATTTGATTTTAAAACCAAAATATCATAATAAACTTATCTGTAATTCCAATAAGACACTTGTTAATCAAAAGTGAAATAACGGGGGCGAGTTTACAGCCCGCGCCAAGGTATCAGAGGCAGTGAACGCCAGTGTGTTTTTCGCAAAGCCTTATGCCAGCTACCAACGAAAACACCAGCGAAAACACCAGCGAAAACACCAAGGGTATTATCCGTCGAACCTGACCCAGGAAAATGACTATTGGAGGGTTGGCAGACTAACCCGGATATTTCATAAACATGCTCCTGGCCTTGCTTGCTCCTTGCGGTTCTAAGGGCAGTTTATGAAATATCCGGGCTAAGAAGTAGTGAAACTGAACCATTACTTACTACTATGCCCAGGAAAGTATCAGGAGGTCTGCCCCCCCTTTGAAGTCTATACTGGAAAGTCAATTGCGCTTATTGCTTAAACCCAGCGTCAACTATGAAGGCATTTTCTTTTTTTGTGCTTTTCTATCTGCTCTGGCTTGTTGCTTTTTCTCAGCTATTGCATCGTATAATCCAAATTAAACTGTCTCCTTACCGTGTAGACATTTACTACTTGACCAAACTTTTTATATTCTTTTACCTTATCTTCCACACCCTCACTCAGAGTTTCCGTAAAGAATAGTGCGGGAACCCCTTTTGATGTAACTAATTCCTTATAAAAGTTAGCATGCTCTTCAAGTTGGCGTATCCATCTTTCAATATCGAAGCCGCCATCACCCCCTCTTTTATATTGAAAAAATCCAAGAAATTCTAAATATTGAATAAATTGATCAGAGAATTCAGCAATCTCTTCTGGAAATTCAGGCTTATTTTCCTGGTAAACATTCATATGAAATTCGGAGAAATAATAGGAACGCAAACGATGCTCACCCTTTTTATTGACATAAGAACCGTAATTTTTATCATCCAGATAACCTTGAGCAACCTCATCAATCTTTTTATTTATTTTAGAGTCTTCTGGCAGTGACCCAGAAAAAGAGAACCCACAAAAAATAAACGATAAAACCACAGCAAAACCAGATAAAAGTCTTTTCATGTTTTTAACACCTGTCATTGGAATCATTGACCCTACTATAGACTAAAGCAACGTTTTTGTATTTTTTAGTCAGTTTTTGGTGAGGTCTGTGTATTTCACCAACCGTTTACGTTTCTTTTAGGGCATTCGCTGAACATATTGAACATCAGGTATTTAACGATGTTGTCAAAAGGGATGGCTTTTAAATCATCTCCATTAATAAAAGCAAGTTGTGCATTGTTGCGGTTAATAGCGTGTCTGCTGAGCTAAACGCAACCTTAAAGGCAGGTTCAGTGCCAGAGAATGGGCTTACGGATAAGCGAATGGATCTCGCGGAGTGTGGCGAACCACCGTGACATAAACGTAAAAAATGACTCTTCACGCTACTTTTCTATTCCTCTCGTTGCACCTGTCGCACTTGAGACGCTAACCTGGCATAATCCAAAATATTCATAGTAGAGGCTGCTTCAACCAGAATTTCATTAATCCTGTTAGGATAAAAAGTCTCATTCAATGTAATACCCTCATCTGAGCTTTGCGAAACGGTTGCTGTTATAGCCTGAGGCGTTTGAATGGTGGAGACACGAGCATTGCCCGTGGGAGAATGTAGCTGAGATGCCGTCATGGCAGAGCTACCGACTATGACTCCCTGAGTTATGCAGTTAATTCTATTTCCATTAGGCAGTACCTGACTACTGTTGGTGACAAAAGCTGTCTGACAGACAGAACAAATCCCACCAACTCGAGTGTTCATGGGGTGGGCGTCTCTGCTTTGAGTGTCCATGGGCCGGGTGTCACTGCTCGTGTGTAGTATAGGCATAAGGTGTTGTGAAAATTCGTGATCTCTTAAAGCCAGTGCGGTAGGAAAAGATATCCCACAGACACCGCATGGGAAGGAGGCGTAAGGTCTAGGGGGCAGGGGGTAAGGTTGGGATGCGGCGCTGGCACTGTGTATACGCTCTACATGGCGTACATTTGAGGCTCGTCTGGGGGGGCGAACACCTGCTGGAGTTCCTGTGTGTGTTAACACGATGTGGCGGCTTAGCTCTCGATCGCTCCTGCACACATACAAACATAAAGAACAGCGAAATCGATCAGGCATGGCAGAATGTCCTCTGAATCTCCCCCGAAGGATGTCGCGAAAGTAGTGCCGCACAAGTAGTGAGCAAAGCTGAAACAAGGCAAAAAGAAAAAGCGGCGTTTACAGGGAGTCAATAAGCATTTCGGTCACTTTTTAACCCGGATATTTCATAAACTGCCCTGAGAATCGCGCGGAACCTTGCGGCTCTAAGGGATTTTGCGAAGGAGCGCCGTACCGGGGAGTACGGTCGACCGAGCGAAACTCCCTTAGAGCCCCAAGGAGCAAGCAAGGCCAGGAGCATGTTTATGAAATATCCGGGCTAACACCCTATCAGAAAATTTCTACAGAAGCGATCTTGCTTCTCTTTTTCCGGCAACTTCCAGGAGCCCGTCCGAGAATAGACTGCCCTACTGCGGTTGCGATAGGAAGTGGACAAAGCCATCAGCCAGGGCGTTACCCGGCGTGAGTTTATCGACACCCTGACCCCTCGCCCGCAAAAGCTGGGATGGTGGGGCAGGCAGATTATCGTGGATTCAAAGGGGGCGGCGCAGGTGGTGGAGATGGGCAGTCCCTGGCGATTGCGGACGATTTACCAGGCCAACGTGCAATCAGCTTATATGGCCGGGCGTTACAAGCAGCAGCTGGAGAACAGCGACGCCCGGCCTTACTGGATGTATGTGGCTGTGCTTGACGCCAACACCCGCCCCAGCCACGGGGCGATGAATGGCAAGGTGTTTCATTACACCGACCCCGTCTGGCGCAGCCATTACCCGCCCAATGGCTGGAGCTGCCGCTGCCGGGTCCGGGCCCTGAGTAAGAGGTGGCTAAAATCCCTGGGTGCCCGTGTCAGCTCATCACAAGGCAAGCTCAGCACCCAGACCGTGGAGTCAGGCTTTGACCAGCGCACCGGTGAGGTTTATACCCATGAGGTGATCAGCTACAAAGACGGCAGCCAGGGCATGACGCCGGACGCTGGCTGGAGCCAGAATGTGGGAGAGCTGGCCTATGGCACGGATATGGCCCTGATGCGGAAAATCACCCCGGTGCAGGACGTTGAGCTGAGGACGCAGGTGGTGCAATCCATCAATAACAGTGCGCTGAGGCATGAGGCATTCGCCAACTGGGTGGACAGGGTGCTGGATCAGAAACGGGCAGGCCACTCGGCGCAGGCCATCGGTTTTGTGGATGAAGCCGTTGCTGCAGCCGTGGCTGAGCGCACCGGTCAGGTGGCATCGAGGGTTCTGGTCATTAATGAGAAGCAGCTGGTGCATGCCGACAGTAAAAAGCACGAGATTGGTGGAGTAGCGTTAAACCGCGAGGAGATTAAAATCCTGCCGGTATTGTTGGCTGAGTATGATGCGGTGTTTTGGGACAAGAAACATAACAACCTGATGTATGTTCGGTTTGATGGAGAGGGGGCAATGGTGATGTTGCCGGTGAACCCAACTCGGCGAGTAAAAAAACATAAAAACAAGCTGGATTTGCTAATGAACGCATTCAGAGTGAAGGATCGAAGGGTGTTTACTGATCCAAAGCGGTTTGAAAGGTTACGGTAGCGGGAGGCCGGCTGTCCCTCCATCACTTATCCTGCTGCCAGGGCAGGCCTAGGTCGCTGGCTTACCGTCTAACTGTTTCCAGCGGTCGCTACCGAACCTGTGTTAAGGATAACATATTGCTACAGGCTATTGGTTTTAAAAAAAGCAAAAAGGAATGACGTTATGTCGGGATTCAAACCCCTTATTCCATGGATTGGCGGAAAGCGAAAACTGGCCCACTGCCTGCTCCCCCTGTTTCCAGATCATCATTTGTGTTGAGCTGGTTTGTGGGAACTGGGCGCAGGATGAGCGCCTGTCCGGTCAGGTATCACAGGAAGGGTTTGGTTTTTAGTGGCGGGGATAATTGTTGACTTTGTAGGTATGGTAGTTATAATAACCACCATACCTACAAATAAGGGGGCTTGATGCAAAGCAGAGAAGTTATACAAAAGTTGAAAAAAGAGGGTTGGTATTTAGTCAGAACACGTGGTGATCACCACCAGTTCAAACATCCGGAAAAAAAGGGCAAAGTCACTGTTCAGCATCCGGTAAAAGACCTGAATATCATGGTTCTTAAAAGCATTTGGAAACAAGCGGGCTGGTAACAGCTCCTTTAACTTCTCAGTTAACAAGCCAAGGAGACTATTATGCAATACCCTGCATACATTGCGAAATCTGAAAAAAGCGGCGAATATGGGATTGCCTTCCCTGACGTTGATGGATGTGTTGCCAGTGGCAATACCTTTGATGAGGCGCTGATAAATGGCAAGGCTGCCCTTGAGTTTCATATAGAGGGCATGGCTATAGATGGCGATAATATTCCTGTGGCTGGCTGTATTGAGGACTACGTAAGCCTGCCTGACTATAAACAGGCAGTATGGGCTTTAGTTCATGTTGATGTTAACCAGTATTTAGGAAAGGCGGTGAAGCTCAATATTACGTTGCCACAGTACCTGCTGACACGCATAGATCATATGGTAAAGCACTCACCCGACTACGGATCACGTTCCGGCTTTTTGGCAGAAACGGCGATCAAAGCGCTGTTTTAAAAATGAACTATACCGCGATCATTGAGCAAGACGACAACACTTATATGGTCAGCTTTCCTGACATACCGGAAGCTTTGACCTGTGGTGATACATATGAGGAAGCATTGAGCAATGCTGCCGGGGCATTATTAACGGCTTTTGACTTTTATTTTGAGGATCAGCGACCGATTCCCGAACCCTTCTTTTCCGGGAAGGGTGAAAGCATCCCGGTGCCTGTTAGTGTATGGGCAAAGGTACTGGTTTTAAACGCTATCGTTGAAAGTGGTTTGTCTCAGTCAAAACTGGCTCGCTTAGTAGGTATCAGCAAACAAGAAATGCAGCGGGTAATCAACCTCCATCACAACACTAAAATCGACCGACTGGCAGAGCTGATGACGGCGATGGGTAAGCGTATGGATGTTGTCGTGAATTAATGAGGATAACACAACTCTGGCAAGCTGTTTTTAACAATCCAACAAAAAGCCCCTTAGAGCCGTTCTAAGGGGCTTTTTGTTGGGGTGGTAAAATGTGTGGTACTTCTTTTCTGATAAAATAAAACGTACCCCGTTTACGACCCCTTTAACGGCGATGTTTGTGTTCTAGTATCAGGTGATCGTTGTTATTGCTGTTGCCATCAATACCGGAAGCCAGATCAGGATGCGAAAAATGGTCAGGTAACATTCGGTTTGTGATATCTGCTGGTCAAGGTGCTCTGTGGTTTGTTTAATGACCTGTTCAATATTTTCTGAATGGTGATCCATAGTGTAGCTGTTCATGATCAGTTGAACGCTGAAGGCACCTGATACTCCTCACTGTTCAGAAACTCAACAAACCCGTCGAAATACGTCTGAGCTTTATCGACTGGGAACAGTGGCATCAACTGATGAGCGACAGACTCCAAGGTGGTCGAACCTTGGTTAATTCGCGACAGCCTTTCCTTTCTGGGGTGCTTGCGTGGAATGAAATAAAAGTACCTCTAGAGTTATAAATATACTTGCATTTAATAACTCTGGAGTTATAATACTCATAAGTTCATCAGATGAGGTAACGAGGTGAATAGTCGAGAGCTGATAAAGGAAATGAAGGCGGCAGGCTGGATGCTCGATAGAGTAAGAGGAAGCCACCACATTTTCAAACATCCCAGCTTCAACCGGTCAGTACCGGTTCCACATCCTCGAAAGGATTTGAAAAAGGGAACACTGGAAGCGATACGGAAACAAGCAGGGCTTTAAGCCCTGCCTCAGCTCAGACAGACCTTGTACAAAGAGGGAAAATTATGAAATATCCAATCGCTATCGAGTGGGGAGACGACCAGTACGCTACAGGAATTGCTATTCCTGACATTCCCGGAGCGATCACAGCGGGCGACACTTTCGAGGACGCATACCTTGCTGCGGTGGAGGTTGCCCATATCATGCTTGAAGAAATGATAGAGAATGGGGAAGGTGTTCCAGAACCTTCTAGTGTTACCGATCTGAAAGTAAGCCCTGATTATAAAGACTGGGGGTGGGGTATGATCGAAATTGACGTTACACCTTATCTG
The DNA here is from genome assembly GCF_031528575.1 of Candidatus Sororendozoicomonas aggregata. Classification (NCBI taxonomy): domain Bacteria; kingdom Pseudomonadati; phylum Pseudomonadota; class Gammaproteobacteria; order Oceanospirillales; family Endozoicomonadaceae; genus Candidatus Sororendozoicomonas; species Candidatus Sororendozoicomonas aggregata. The sequence goes on along the minus strand of NZ_JAVLSP010000021.1, from coordinate 36,945 downwards.
GGCAAGTCTGAGAAAATTAATGTCACTCTCCCTGGAAGTGTCATTAATAAAATAGATACCTATGTTCGCAGCCACAATATTAAAAGCCGCTCGGCCTTTCTGGCAGACGCAGCGCTTGAAAAACTATGGGCGCGATGACTACATATAGGGAGGAAAAAAGGGAACTGCTATGCCAAGCACCATCGAATTACGTTTAAACGCCAATGAAACCCTCCACGCGCTCAATGATTTGGTCGCTGCCGGCGCTGACCTGTCGCCGGTGATGCGCCAGGTGGCGGGTATTCTGGCCGATGCGGCGGAGCAGGCGTTTGCCAGTGAGGCTGATCCTACCACCGGGCAGTCGTGGCAACCGTTGACGGAGGCCCATCAGGCAAAGCGCGAAGAGAAAGGCTATACCGGCCCGACGCTGCAGATGACCGGCCAGCTGGCGGCCTCCATTCAGTCAGATTACGGCAGGGATTACGCTCAGGTGGGCAGTAACCTGGTCTATGGGGCGATTCATCAACACGGGGGCACGGCTGACATGAGGCCAGCCAATGCCGCTATTCCTGCCCGTCCCTTCCTGGGGGCCAGTGATGAGGATCGGGATGAGATCCTGGATATATTGCAACGTCACCTGGCCGACCGCGCCTAATCAAAAACGCCTTTAAAACCCTTTCCTGCATCCTGCCCCGTATTCTGGGGCTATGAATACACGCAACCCCCAAATCAATGCCCTGGCCATTCTCAGCCAGTCGCCGTCCCCGGCGACCGGGCTGGGTGTGCTGAGTGGCCGGATTAAACTGTCGTCGGCTGATGGCTGGGCACAGCTGTTGCCCGCCGGTGCTTTCTCGGCCGTGGATGGCCGCCCCGACGAGGTGCCGGGTGGGCAGTGGTTCCTGGATGGCGCCACGGCCCTGAAGCTGATCAACCAGGTCAGGGGTCTTACCAATGACCGCCTGATTGATTACGAACACCAGACCCTCAACGCTACCGACAACGGCCAGCCGGCCATTGCCGCCGGCTGGTTCAATGCGTATGAGATGCAATGGCGCGACGGTGACGGGCTGTATATCAAGCCCCGCTGGACGGAGAAAGCCCGCGCCCATATCAAAGCCGATGAGTACCGCTACCTGTCGGCGGTCTTTAACTATAACAAACAAACCGGTACGCCCACCTCTATTGAGATGGCAGCGCTGACCAATTACCCCGGCCTGGACGGACTGCACCCGGTGTCCGCGCTCACAGGTCAACTTAACCCAAAGGAGAACGCCATGGATGAATGGCTGAAAAAACTGCTGGCCCGTATCGGTGTTGAGGTGACCGATGACAAGGTCACCGATGAGCGGGGCCAGGCAGCCCTCAGCGCGGTGGAGTCACTGATCGCTAAAGCTGACAGCGCTAAAACCCTGAGCGCTGAAGTCGCTGCCCTCAAGGCTGGCAAGGCGACATCAGGTGACGATCAGGTGGATCTGACTCAGTACGTGCCCAAGTCGGTCTATGACCAGGCGGTGGTGGAGATCGCTACCCTCAAGGGCGAGAACACTCAGCACTCGGTGGATCAGGTGATCCAGACCGCGATGGGCGAGGGCCGGGCCTTCAAACGGGAAGAGGATTACCTCAGGCAATTTGGCCAGCAGCAGGGCGAGGCCGCATTGACAGCCATGCTGTCCCAGCGTCCGGCCATGGCGGCACTGAAAGGAAAACAGACCGACCATCTGGTCAAACCCGGCAGCGGCAAAGACCCTGACCTCACTGCCGAGGAGCTGGCGGTACTGAAGGCAACAGGGCTCAGTAAAGCTGACTTTATCAAGACCCGGGACGAAGACTGAGCGCAAAAAAAGGATAAATAACGGTTATGAATATTTCAGAAAATGCCCTGAAGGCCCTGTACAGCGCGGTAAAAACCCATTTCAACCAGGGTCGCAACACCCACAAGCCAATCTGGGACAAGGTGGCGACACTGGTCAACTCCACCTCCGGGCAGGAGAACTACGCCTGGCTGGGTGAGTTTACCCGGCTGAAAGAGTGGTCTGACGAACGTACCGTGGACACGATGGCGGTCTACGACTATAGCATCAAAAACGTCAAGTATGAGGCCACGGAGGGGATCAAGGCGGAGTACATTGAGGACGACACCTACGGCGTGATGATGCCCAAGTTCACTGATATGGGCTACGCGGCGGCCACGCATCCCGATGAGCTGGTGTTCCAGCTGCTGGCGGCGGGCTTTACCACCACTTGCTATGACGGGCAGTACTTCTTTGACACCGACCACCCGGTGGGCGCGGAGGGTGAAGAGGTCTCCGTCGCCAATGTGTTGATGCCTGATGACCAGAAGGATAACAAAGCCCCCTGGTTCCTGCTCGATACTAACCGCCCCCTGAAGCCGCTGATCTTCCAGAAGCGCCGGGACTACCGCCTTCAGGCGAAAACCAATCCGGCTAATTCTGACGCGGTGTTTATCAGCGACACATTCTTATACGGCGTGGATGCCCGCGTCAGTGCCGGGTTCGGGTTCTGGCAGCAGGCCTTTGCCTCAAAATGTGAACTGACCAGCGATAACTTTGGGTAGCCTGAGCCTGAGCGCCACGGCCAAACAGTTCCCTGAGCTTCGCTTTACCTTTACCGGCCTGTTTGTGACACCTGACAGCAAGGCCCATCCGGAGGCGGACTTTTCTGCCTGGCAGACCCCCCTGAAAGCGGGCGTGGAAAACACCACGGCCCTCCTGGATGGTAAGCCGGTCAAGCTGATCAGCCTGGAATACGACCAGGCCAACCAGGTGACCTATGAGGAGTACGTGGGCCACCAGGAGGTGATGATCACCGATTACCAGCCCACCGGCACCCTGGTACTGGAGGCGGGGACACTGAGGGACTTTAACCCGTTTGTGCTGGCTAAATCCGGCAAGCAGGTGGCGTTCAGCCTGACCCATGGCGCCGCCGGTAACCAGGTGCGGTGGACAACCACCGCCTTGCAGATAGGCCGTCCCACGTATGCGGACCAGAACGGCACGCTGACGTACTCCGTGCCTATCCGGCCGGTGGGCAGCGCTGACCAGTTAATCACGGCGTAACCGGCCATTAATTACCGTTTAACCCGGAGTTAAACCATGTTCAAGTTTATTCCCGAGCGCATCATCAAGGGCTGGCCCGCCCATATCAACGTGGCCATGGACGACGGGCGCAGCAAGAGTTTTCCTGTCACGCTGGATTTGAAGATGCTTCCGTCTTCGGAGTATCGGGCGCTGGCGGCGCGGGGGGATGAAATGATCTTCCCGGAGATTGTTAAAGGCTGGAGTGGTATTCACGATGAAGCGGGAACGGCCCTGCCATTCACTGAGGATAACTTGCGACATCTCACCAACCACCCCGGCTTTGCCCAGGCGGTAATGCGTGCTTATTTGCGGGCGTCGTCCGGTGAGGCCGCCCGAAAAAACTGAGGGAGGCGGTCAGCCATATGCTGGCCGCCCCTTCCCTGACCCCTGGGGACCAGCAGGCACTGGCCGACGATCTGGCCGCCTGGGGTGTCACCGACGACCCACAGCCCCAGCCCGACACCGTCGAGGTCTGGGAAGAGCACCGGGAGGCGTTGCTGTGGTGGTTTTCTGGAGGGGCACAGCTGAAATGGCTGGCCACGGCAGGCGGGATGGTCTGCCAGGGACTGGATGTGGTTGCCCTGCGGGCCGATGCCACGCTCAGCGGTCGGGATGTCACCCCGGAGGATTACCAGCGGATGCGACTGATCGCCACGGTGGTGGCTGAGACACTGAACCAACAGGCAGAAAAGCGCTATGGATGATCTGAACCTGGTATTACGGCTGTGCGCCGACGGCAAGGGCTTTGTCGGCGAGGTGCGCCAGTCTGCGGCTACCGTGAAGCAGCTGGGCAAGAGCGGGCAGACGGCGGCCGGCCAGCTGAACCGAACCAGTCAACAGGTGCGGCAGCTGGGCATGCATGGCCGGATGGCCACGGCCCAGATTAACGCGGCACAGCGGGAGACGCGTCTGCTTGACGGGCGGCCAGCCAGTGACCGACGGTGAAAACCAGGGCGGCGTGGTCAATATAAAGGAAGCGACGCCGGATATTCCCGGCTGGCTGAAAACGGGGGATCTTATCCAGATTGGCAATCATATGCACCTGTTGACCCGTGACGCCGATACCGACAGTTCGGGCAAGGCCAGCCTGCGCGTCACGCCGTATCTCAGACAGATGCCCAGGGCGGGCACCACGGTCATCACCGCGGGTTGCGCCTGTTTGATGCAACTGGAAGCCAGTCAAAACTTGCCGAGGCGCGTGGACACTGGCCGCCGTTATCTGGCGTCAATGACACTCAATTTTGTGGAGAAAATCGGATGAGGGTGTTTCCCGACACGCTGATTAGCGCGTACCAAAGCGCCCATCCCAATCTGCTGTTTCTGGTGGCGCTGGACTGGCCCAGTGGCATGGTGCGCGCTCATACCGGCGTGGGTGAGGTGAAGATCAACCAGGCCACCTGGCAGGGCGTGGGCAGCCTGGGAGAGATCGGCGCGTTCACTGACGATGATGAATTGGGACGCTCAGAGCTGACTCTGGCCTTGAGTGTCTTTGATAAGGCGCTGCTGGCGGAAGCGTTCCGGCGCGACGCCGTGGGCCGTGAGGGGATGGTTTAGACAGCGGTGCGTGATGAAAACGGTCAGCCCGTTGAGGCGTCTTTTACTCCCATGTTTGCCGGGTATATCAATGACGTTAACACGGTGCTCGGTAACCATGAGCAGCCGCGAAATTGCGGCGTTGACGGGTAAGCAACATAAGCATGTTAAACGTGATATTGAAAGCATGTTTAAAACACTGGAAATTAATCCGTCCACTTTTGGGCGCATTTACACAGACCAGAGAAACCGGGAGCAGACAGAGTTTTTACTCCCACGTCGTGAGTGTGAAATCTTAGTGACTGGCTATGACGTCAAACGCCGGTCTGCCGTGATAGATCGCTGGATGGCTCTGGAGTTGGCATCCAGAAGGAATACCCCGGTAATCCCGCAGACCTATGCGGCAGCACTGCTTGAAGCTGGAAGGCTGGCGCAACTGGCAGAAGAGCGGCAAAGACGGCTTGATGAGCAATCTCCGAAAGTCCGGTTTGTCGAAAAATACTGCGCAACCAACGGTAGCAAAACATTCCGGCAGGTCGCCAAACTGCTGTGTATTAAAGAGCCAGAGTTCCGCAAATTTCTGGCTGACAACAAGATCATGTACCGGCTGAATGATGGCTGGGCAGCTTATCAGTGTCATATCACCGCAGGTCGGTTTGAGGTAGTGGCAGGTGTTTCCGGCAATAAATACAACTACACGGCGCACAGGTTTACGGCTAAGGGGATCGAGTATGTGGCCGACAAGATGGCAGCAAAGGCGCTGGGTAAACAATAAAACCATTGTCGTTTGTTTTCGTGAGTGACGGGACGCTGAAATCCCCGTGCCTTGATGGTCGCGCCCTGGCGGGAAAAAACGCCTGCCGCCGATGCTGCCGGCGGTTTACCAGTTCCGTGCCCGTGCCCAGTGGCGGGATGTGTACTCCAGCTGGCAGAGCGTGACCCAACGTTTATCGGAAAATCTGACCGTCCCCACAGACCTGACCTTTACTCCCGGCGATAATCCTGGCATTTCCGGGCTGTTAAGCTGGTCTGGCAACGCGTCCATTTACCGGGTGACCATCACCGCCAACGATGACGGGGCAGTGCCGGTGCTGACTCAGGTGACGGGCGACAGGTACCAGGTGCCGGTGCTGAAAGTGGGGGACTATGAGGCCAGCGTGGTGGGTCTTGGGCGTGTCGAGGAGTCCGGTGTCGCGACACTGACTATCAGCATTAAGGCGCCGGATGCGCCCGCCAATGTCGTTTTCTCGGCCCTTGACGGTGACTCGTCCAGCGCCGGGGTGGTGAGCTGGGATGCGGTGCCCGGCAGCAGTGGCTATCAAGTGCGGCTGTGTGATGACAGCCACGTGATCGTGACCAGTAAAGTCACGGATAACCGCTGGTTAATCGCCCCGTTAACACCCGGTAACTACATGGTAAAGGTAGCCAGTATCAGCCAGCGGGAAGCGGCTATCAGTGAATACAGCAGTGTCACCTTTACCCTGTTTGGGTTGAGTACGCCCGGCGGTCTGACGGCTGAGGAAGTCCTGACAGGCTCGGGCATTCAGATTGTCAGCCAGGTGATCCTGACGTGCGATGACGTACCCGGGGCGACCCGCTATGAGTTTGAGTACCAGTCCGTGGGCCATGCCAACTGGACGGGGATACAATCAGGCCCGGCCCACACGGCCACGGTCAATGCCATAGCGCCGGGCACCTATAACGTCCGGGTGCGGGCGGTGAATGATATTCGCCAGTCGGGTTATGCCACCATCACTTTTACTATCGTCGGCACGCTGCGCCCGCCGTCAGCCCTGACCAATCTCAGGTTGCACGCCCAGGCGGGAACCCGTGCCAGCCTTAGCTGGGACGTAAGTAATGACCCTGATGTGCTCACCGGGGGGTCTATCCATGTGCGCCACACCCATATCGTTGGTGAGGGGGCCACCTGGGACAGTGGTACGCAAGTGACTGACCGCCTGCCTGGCAACGCCACCCTCTCCGAGGTGCCGCTCCTCTCGGGCACCTATCTGGTGAAATCGGTTAATGCCAGCGGCTTTTACTCGAAAACGGCCTCGGCAGTGGTGTCAAATATGGCCGGTGCCATTGGCTACAACCGGGTAGAAACCAGGGACGAGCCGAACGACTGGCCGGGCGACAAGAACAAGGCGACAGTGGGTCCTGGCGGTTCGTTAATCATGAAAGAGACAGGCAATCGGTTTATTGACCCTGATCCCCCCTATTACGTTCTGTCAGAGCCTCTGGACTTGAAGGCCGTGGTGACGGCCAGGGTCACCCTGGAAGTGGACGCGTCCGTATATATAGAAGACACCATTGATGATCGCGCCGACCTGATCGACGACTGGCCCTTGTTTGACGGGGAAATTCCCGATGATGTTTCCCTGCGCTATGAGCTGAGCCAGACCGATGACGACCCGACGGGCATAGACGTCCAGTGGTCTGAGTGGGTGCCTTTTATAAAGGGCGAATTCAGGGGCAGGGCGTTCAGGCTGAGGATTACCCTGCAAGGTAAAGCCATGGGTTCAGCGGCCACGTTGGTAGGATTAAAGCTCATTGCGGACGTGCAGGGCCGCATTGAAAAGGGCGTTAATATCCAGGCGACAACGGCAGGCTATACAGTGAGCTATGGAACACCGTTCCTGACCCCTGCCAGTATTACCATCACCGCCCACGCCCTCCCAGAAAACGGACGTTGGCAGCTTAGCGGACAGAGCCGATCCGGCTTCACCATTAAATTCTATAAAGGAAACACGCCGATTGCCGCCGACTTTGACTACCAGGCCATCGGCTACGGAGAATCCCAATGAGCCAAACGGATACATTTTATCTTCCTAACCTGGCGGGCGCCCCATTTCGGGCGTTGCTGAACCAGATTCTGGCGGCATTGTCAGCGCAGAACTCAGGCTCGCAGGAGCCAAAAGACCCCTTTGCCGGGATGGTGTGGCTCGATACCAGCAAAAAACCGCCGGTGTTTCAGATGAGAAACGCCGATAACAGTGGCTGGGTGAAGATCTTCACCGCTGAAACGCCGCCCACCAAGGGCCAGGTGGGGCTGGGTAATGTACCCAACTACGGCGCCACCAGTGACCTGGCTGACGGTTCTGAGAATAAGCTGTTGCTGGCCAAGGCGGGCAATACTTTGCAAGAGAGCAAACTGGCAAAAAATGCTCAGGCTTCTGACAGCGCCAAACTTGGCGGTAAGCCTGCCAGCACCTATGCGGAAAAGGCTGGAACGTACTCGAATCTGAGGGCACAGGCCACCACAAAAGCGGATGTTGGTCTGGGTAGCGTGCAAAATTACGGCATCACCGACAGCATCAACAGCAATAACAGCAAGCAGTACCTTAGCGCCAAGGGCGGGTATGACCTTAACCAGGCCAAGGTAAATAAAACGACCACGATCAACGGTAAACCGCTGTCGGATAATATTACCCTCAGCGCTGCCAATGTGGGGGCCATCCCGTCATCGGGTGGTAACCTGGGTGGCGCTATCAACTTTACGCCGGACACTGGTGATATTATCACTCTCGATGGTAAGTCTGCCCTGCGCCGGATCACCCAGGGTGGGGGGCTTTCCCTGGGGTGTGCTCATACGCTTATTCTCGGTTGTGGTGAGTCGTGGAAGACGCTGGCTGACAATGTATCAGCCACGGCGGAAGAAACCCACATTGGATCAGATACCAGCGCGTACATTTACACCAATCTTCAGACGGGATGGGATGCCCGCAAGGGGTTTGAGTTTCAACAGGATGGGGGGTTTTTGCCGCCCAATATAGACAAAACCCGGCATAACCTGTCGGTTTACAGTACTTCTGAGACTTACTCAAAAGGCGAGGTTTATAAGAAGTCGGAGACCTATAGCCGGGCTGAGGTGGATGCGGAAATTCCAAAAAGTGGCTATGCGTTGCTGGATTTTGGCACGATCACTACAGACGAAAGGCATGTTAAAGATAACCCTTTTGGTAATAATACCCCAGTACAGGTTATCGCCGAATGCCAATATCAGGGAGTTTGGTCAGCGATACCTGTAGTCCGTATTGGTCATTCTGGCTCATCAGGGGTAAACGCTCTGTACGTTGAGAATGAGGGGATTGTTGTACAAACCGCCAGACAATCGTTAGCCACTAACTCAAATTATCAGTGCAATGCTTTCGAAGATCTTGATGGCTATCTTCATGAGCTACCCTGCAGGGTTCACGTTTGGCGTTTGACTCCGCCGTCCTCTTAATTTTCCTCGCATAGGTTTGAATCAACTTCCAAAAAATAACTGGTTACGTTTAATCAAACCTATCTACTTTTTATACGACATATACCCCATACTCTGTTATCAAACCTATACGCACCGATTTACCAAACCTACCTTCCCCCCACAAATCCCAAACCCATCGACGCGCTACACACACTGTAAGGGGAAGATAGGTTTGGTATTGGGGCTTGGGTGTGGGATTAGCCGGGAAAGGTTGGGAATAGGTGGGACGAATTTAGTGGGTAAGCCTTGTGTAGTGGGCGTTTGCGGTGATTTTTGTGGGTCCCTGGGGAGTGATGGGGCTGTAAGGCGGTTTTGGGCAGGCGGGGCTGATATCGTCGTTTATTGGGGGTGTCCGGATGGCGCAGGCCTGGTGGCCGTAAACCCTGTTTAACAGGGGCTTAATGGGGTGTTAGGGGTGGCTGTTGGGCTGGTCCTGGGTGCTTCAAACTTGAAAGTAGCGAATGGGTTTGGTATTCCGCTTTCAACTTCCGGTAAATCCAGTAAAATCAGTAGCTCTAGCGCTTTTTAAGTTGGAAGCACTTTCAACTTAAACTTGAAAGTGCTTGTTTGAATGATGTTTACTCTCTGTTTTTTTGCTCATACTGAGCAGTTGTATTTTTAGGAACTATGACTGTTTGGTTACCGCTTCCTGTATTGATGATGTTAAAACCTCCTGCAACTTCAATAGGCTCCCTGTTTTCAGGTGTCGTATCATACTGTTTCTCCACTAACTCTTCCGCGATGACTCTGGATTCTTCTATAACGGCCTGCATGGCTCGTTCTAAATCATTGATCCTTTCTGCCATTCTTTTTTCCTTAGCCTCCTGCGCTGGAAGCAATGAGTCTGATGAGTGGTTGTGTATTTTCTGGTTTGTTGGAATGTATATAAAGATCATATGCTGCCGCTATTAGATTTGCCCTCTTATCAGGGCTCGGGTTAATTTTTGCCTTTTGCAAGGCTAGTTCAACCGTTCGAACAACGACAGTAAGATCATTAGAGCAAAAATTTTCCTCGTTGCTTGGAGTCTCCTTTCTTAGCATTTCCCCTGATCCAGTCAACACCCAATTCATGTCTACTTTCGGGAAACTATTCGCAATACCGCAAAGCATTACGCATGATGGTTTTTGTTTCCCCAGTGTTACGTCAGACATAAAAGTGTTGGAAATGCCTGTCTTCAAAGCAAATTGGTACTTCTTAAGCCCGGTATGTTTCAGTACTGCGTTAATTCTATCGTTCACGGTTTCAGTCATATGGTAATTTTCTCTTTACATTTCCGCAATGACGTATTAATGTAATAACCGTAAGAGGGTTATGGATAAGTACGCATTTGATGCAGCAGTACGGATATTACAAGGAAAATGCAGTTGGGTTAAGCAAAAGCGAGGTATAAATGGCCACTATATTGATCGAACTCAGTACTGAGCCGGGTCTACAGCTATTCAGACAGGTGAAAGCAGGGCTGACGCTCAAAGGCCTGAGCTTTACAGAGGGCTGTCAAATGGCGGGCTTGCATCGTGAAAATTGTCGGCGAGCTTTGTACGGACTTTGGAATGGTCCAAAGGCTCACGAGGCTCGTGAGAAAATCTGCCAGATTGCGGGGTTTAGCCATGACGAATGAGTGGTTTGAACCAAAAAAGCTGGCGGGCTTACCACTCATGCCTTCAACTGTGCAGGGAGTAAATTTCCGCGCTGGCAAAAGTGAATGGAAATCCCGCAAACGCCAGGGGCGGGGTGGTGGTCGTGAATACCACATCTCCAGCCTCCCCAAAGCTACCCAGCGGGCCCTGAAGATCAGCCAGACCAAGAAGTCGCAGGCGGCGGCTTTGAGGCAGCAGGCGGGGAAGGCCGTGGCATTGTCCGCCAATGTGTCCGAAACCGAAGGCCAGGTGCAGCAGCTGGCGGCGTTTAACGGGCTGGCTCCCAAAGAGCAGGACCGGGTGCGGGCCAGGGCGGATGTGCTGGCGGCCTGGGAAGCGTTTACCGCCAGTTACGATACCATTCGCGCGGGTACCGATGCGTTTGTGCTGGCCTATAACGGCGGTGGCATTGCCCTGGAAGATGAGGTGCGGACCTGGGTGCCGAAGGTGAGCCGCAATGGGTTGTACCGCTGGAAATCCGTCTATGCGGAAAAAGGTCCTGCTGGCCTGGCTACCCAGTATAAGGCGACTCGCCAGAAAATGATCGAGTCCCAGCCAGAATTGCTGGCCTTCGCTGAAGCTCTGGTGGCAAAGATGCCCCACATTACCCCCACCAATATGCGCGATGCCATGCACGGTGAGTTCTGCCTGAAAGACGATGACCGGGGGGTGACCATTCCCAGTGTGCGGGCGGTGCAAAATTGGCTTTCTCACTGGAAGGCAGAGAACCATCGGTTGTTTACAGCGGTGGCCAACCCTGATGCCTATAAGAACAAGTACAAGGCAGCCCCAGGCAATGCCAGCGAGAACGTGGTGCGGCTCAACCAGCGTTGGGAGCTGGATTCCTCCCCGGCAGACATTCTATGTACTGATGGCCGGTTTACCCTGATTGCCTGTGTGGATGTGTACTCCCGCCGGGCGGTGATGAAAGTGCGCAAGACTTCCGACAGCTATGGCGTCGCTCTGACCCTGCGCCGGGCCTTGCTGGAATGGGGGGTGCCGGAAGAGGCCAAGACCGATAACGGGGCAGACTATAAAAGTCAGCATATCCGCATGGCCATGGATACCCTGGGGATTCACCAGATCTTCGCCCAACCCTATGCCGGTGAGCAAAAGCCCCATGTGGAGCGGTTTTTCAAGACGTTCCAGCACAGTCTGTCGGAAATGCTGGAGGGCTATATCGGTCACAGTGTGGCTGAGCGTCAGGCCATTGAGGCGCAGTTCAGCTTTGCTGACCGGCTGACCAAAAGGGCGCAGGGCGTGATCAAGACCACCCTCAGCAGTGAAGCGCTCCAGGAGAAGTGTGACCGCTGGCTCAACATCTATATGCACGAGGACCACAGTGGCCTGAATGGGCTGAGCCCCGTGGAGGTTGTACGGGCCTGGGCGGAGCCGGCGCGCACCATCAGTAATGAGCGGGCGCTGGATATGCTGCTGGAGCCGATCCCCGGCAACAAGGGCGAGCGCACCATGCAGAAGAAAGGCATTGCGGTGAACAACCACTGGTATCTGGCCCCGGAGCTGGGCGCGCGTATCGGCGACCGCTTTATTGTGCGCTTTGATACGGAAGACATGGGCCGCATCTATCTGTTTGAACTGGACGGCGCATTCCTTTGCCAGGCCGAATGCCCCCGCCTGACCGGCATCAGCAATGAAGATATGGCCCGTGCCATGAAGGCTCACGAGAAAGGCATTGCCGAGGCCAAGGCTGAGCTGCGCAAGAAGGCACGCAAGATCAACCAGGGTGCGCTGATCGAGAATGCCCTGACCTATAAAGAGCAGCAGATTGAAGCGAAGTACGAAAACGTGACGGCCTTACCCCAGCGCGGTGTAGAGCATGAGACGCCTTACCTCAGTGGAGCCCAGGCGGCCGTGGATGCAGCAGACGAGCAGCCCGGTGTGGCACCTGGCTTTGATGCCCAGGGCAACCCCGAGCCGGAAGTGGAAATGGCCATGGTGGACTACATGAAGGAGCGCACCAGTGGCATGGAGGAAGCGGAAGACGCCCACGGGCGGATGCGTCGCTGGATTGCCCTGGAGAAGCGGGTGGAAGCGGGCGAGACCCTGAGTGAGTTTGAGCGGACCTGGAAGGAGCGGCACGAGAAGAGCTCCGAATGGCGCGGACACAAGCTGGTACTGGATGCCTTTGGGGAGATCGCGTTTTCTGAATAGCGTTTCAGACTAACAACAACAGCAAACAACGGTAAACAACAGGAAGGACCCATGACCATAGAAAACACGTTAACCCTCACGGGGGTTTGGGGGCGCTGTGTGTGCAGTAAAAGGGAAAGCAAAGAAAGGCGGTTAGAGAGCAGCGGTAACTGCTCAACAACCCAACGGGCAGAACGCCCATCAACAAAAACAAAGGTTTGTTAATTATGAGAAATATTACTGTCCCTGTCAAAAATATTACCAAGCTGTCGGCGCAGGGTGACGCCCTGCTCAATGCCCCCATGCGCCTGACTCACCGCCTCGGTCTGATCTGGGGCAATACCGGCGACGGCAAAACCACGGCGGTGTCCTGGTTTGCGGTGCAGCATTCGGCCTTCTATGTGCGGGCCATGGCCGCCTGGCGTACCCCGTCGGCGTTGCTGCGGGCTATCTGCCGGGAACTGGAGATCCAGCCACGGCGCTGCCTGGGTGACATGCTCAACGATATTAACAACCAGCTCTCCATGGAGATGCGCCCGCTGTTTATTGACGAGGCGGACTATCTGGTGCGCTACCCCGATATGCGCGACACCATCATGGACCTCCAGGATATGTCCACGGTGCCCATCATTCTGGTGGGTATGAAGGATATCCGCAGCGAGATCAAGAAGTCCGAGAAGTTCGATAACCGGTTTTTGATTGATGTGCATTTCACCCCACTGGACAAGCAGGATGCCCGGGTGCTGACCAATGCCCTGTGTGAGGTGGAGGTGGCCGATGACCTGCTGACCAACCTCTACAAGTTCGCCAGGGGTAACACCCGCCGGATCACCACAGGGCTGTACCGCATTGAGCAAGTGGCGGAGCAGCTGGGAGTGAAGCAGATGGATTTAGCGGCGTTCAAGGCAGCGAAGGGCACGTATTTTCTGGGCGTGGCTGCCTGACTCTCTTGAAGAATAGCCCCGTTAACGGGCGGGTAAACCGGTTGTAACCCGCGATAAAGCACAACAAAAAACAACTATAAGAGCGAACAACCATGGGTGCAAACAACTATTTTAACAAGCACACCGGCGAGGGTCGCCAGCAAGGCCAGGGCCGTCACTGGCGGGCGGATGGGCAGTCCGCGCGGGCGGCGTTGTGGCAAGCATTGCGGGAAATGGCACCGATCAGGGTCAACCGTTTGTATGCCGCCGCCCGTGTTACGGACAAGCCGGGCATTTTATACCTGGATTTGCTGGAGCGGGCGGGCTATGTCTGGCGGTCGCCGGGTAAACCGCGCACCTGTTATCTGGTGAACAATACCGGCCCTTTGGCACCTGTCGTCTGTAACCGCAACGGGCGCTACCAGCTGCGCGATGAGAACACCGGCCAAACGGTGGATGTGCCCGACACCATTGATTACTGGCCCGGCGAGCCCGACGGCCCCCACAGCCCGCGCCATAAAACCTGGCTGGCCATGCGGATGCTGCGCACCTTTACCGTGGGAGAGCTGGTGATGACCACGGAGCTCGATGCTCCGGTGGTGGAAGCACAGGTGGCCGAGCTGCACGCCTTTCATTACCTGCGGGAAGCGCCAGCCAGTGATGGCCAGGCCAGCTTTATGCTGCCGTTTCATCGCAACACCGGCCCCCGGGCTCCCGTGGTGAGCCATACCCTGCACCTTTTATATGACCACAACAGTAAGGAAGTGGTCACCCGCGACTTTTCTGCCACAGAGCAGGCCGGAGCTACAGGAGTGTTGAATCATGGATAACGTACAGCCCTACATAAAGGAAGAGTGGCACCTGGAGTTGCAACGGGTGTGTAAAAAACTGTCGAACCGGCAGGTGGGTAAACGGCTGGATTGTTCGGCCTCGCTAGTCTCCCAGGTGTTGCACGGCAAGTACCTGGCGAGCCGGATTGATGCCTTTCGGGACAAATTCCGGGGTGCCTTTATGGGCTACTGCGTGCAGTGCCCGGTGGTGGGCGAGCTGGCCCGGGACAAGTGCCTGGGGTTTCAGCAGCGTGACTTCTGCGCCACCAACCCGACCCGGGTGCAGCTGTACCACGCTTGCCGTGGCGGTTGTGAACATTCACGCATTCCACTGGAGGAGGTTTTTTAGATTAGTTAGCGCGTGACCCGTTGTTGACCGTAGCTGTGATGTATCACTCATTGATAACAGGAAGGAAGCACCCATGTCTGCACAGGCAATCACTAAAACGCACCGCCGCAACTGCCAGCAACGCTTTATCAGCAACGCCCTGACACTGGCCAGCCATGCGGTGGAATGCCTCCAGCGCCAGGGCTTTACCGTTGAGTCGGTGGACGTGTCACAAGGGCAACCGAGGATACGCATCGGCTATGAGCGTAACTGCATCCTGCTGGGTCAGCCGGTGGTGAGTAACCGCCAGCAGCAGGCCGTGTACCGGGTGCAGTTCCGCCACTGCCAGGTGAGCTGGCTGGGGCAGTGAGATGAAAAACGACGGGAGAGACGCGATGCAACAGCAAGCTTTACCCCTCCTACCGGAAACTGCTCCTGCGTTCCAGGCACTTCCGCCTTCCGTGGCGGTCGCGCAAACAGCATGGCGTCGTTTGCGACTGACCACGGCTGTAGAGACACCCACAACAATGACAGTAGAGATGACAGTAGAGACACCCACAACAATGACAACAAAAAAGGAGAGTGCCGCTATGGGAACCAACGCTATTCCCGCCGGTTACCGTCAAGACCACCAGGGCCGTCTGGTGCCTGAGAACCTGATCAAGCCCATTGATTTGGCCCGTGATGAACTGGTGGCTGAGATTATCGGCCAGGCCCTGCCCCTGCAAGGGATGCTGGCGCAGCTGAAGAAGAAAACCATCGGCGACATTAAGGCCTTTGTGGCGCTGTCGGCTGAGCAGTACGGCGCAAAGGTGGGCGGCAAAAAAGGCAATGTGCAGCTGCTGAGCTTTGACGGGCGCTACAAAGTCATGCTGAAACAGCACGAGCATATCACCTTTGATGAGCGCATCGAGGCTGCCAAGGCGTTGATCGATAACTGCCTGGCGCGCTGGACAGAAGGCTCTCGCCCGGAGATTAAGGCTCTTGTGGAGCGGGCTTTCCGTACCAACCGCAAGGGGCAGCTCCGCACAGCGGAAGTGCTGGGGCTGAAGGATCTGGCCATTGAGGATGACCAGTGGCAGCAGGCTATGGCCGCGCTGATGGACTCCATTACCGTGGCGGGTTCCACAGCCTATATCAATTTGTATGAGCGGGTCGGGGATACCGACCAGTGGCGGCATATCTCGCTGGATCTGGCGGGGGTGTAGGGTTTTTAACGGGTAACTGAACAGGAGAAAGGTATGAGTGAAAAAGCAAAAACCGTCGATGGCAGTGAGCCTATTGATGTTGTGATTGAGATGGGCGCTTGCGCTGCAAAGATCAGCGCAATGGCTGTGATTATTTATCAGCGTGGTGGCAAGGATCGGGTGACGGCTGAGGACTTTGCCGCTCTAAAAGCTGAAGCGTTAAAGATTGAGCAAGCGATGCGCCTAATAGGTGATTAGCGTCACCGTCGGCGGGCTTATCGTTCATTTCAACGGTAAAGTCCCTCAGCATTTTGTACAGCAGGGTTGAGTCGTTATCAGAGAGGTGTTTCAGCATGGATGTCAGCAATTTTCTGAGGGCTTTTAACTCAATATCGATGTCTCTGTCCGTCATGGGTTTATCCCTTTATGGCATGGAACTTCAACCATAAGGGATAAACCGGCGGCAGGAAAACCAAAGTGGTCAAACCAATAGCAAGAAGGAACCAAGGCATGAACAAAACAGGGAACCAACAACAACCGGTACAACCCATGGACACAGAAGCCTTTGCCAATGTGATCAGTATGACTGGCCAGAAGGTCACCACACCGGTTGATCCTGTCGGTGCAGAAGTCGCCCGGGCACTGGGGCAGTTTGCTGAAGAGGTCATCACCCTGCGGGATTTAATCGCCCGCATGGCGCAACAGCTCCAGGATGAGCTGGACGTGGCCTGCGATGTGCGCCCGGATCTGGAGGCGCTGATTGAGGAATGTGACCGGGTGCTGGAAGGGAAGTGATGCGGTTAACCAAAGAAGAGCAGAGGGGGTGATGTGATGAAAATGACCGCCCGCAGTATTGCCGAGTTTCTGGCCGAGCATATGGTGGCACGGGATATGGCAGCCATTTTGCCGGGGCAGTTTGACCAGGAGGCGGTATGGGATGTGGCTGACGATCAGGGCCGGCAGTTGATTAAGGTCTTTGAAGACAAGCGGCGGATGTTACTGGAAGCGCGGGGCACGCAGTACCCCGAACTGCTGGATGCCATTTAGCCGGGGTTGCCCGGCTTTTTTAACCGTAAAAAAAGATCTCAGGAGGTCTGTATGAGAGAAGAACGCAACGCCCGTCAGGGAAACAGCAACAACCGGGCACGGGCACTGGCCCGTATTCATATTGCCCGCAAGCAGCTGGGGATGGATGAGGCCCAGTACCGCACCATGCTGGAAGGGCAGACCGGCAAGAATAGCTGTAAAACCATGAGCATTGGCGAGTTGTTTCAGGTAGAGGCTTACCTGAAAAAGCTCGGGTTCAAGCCAGCCAAAAGCCGCAAGGCCCGGGCAAAACGCTACAGTCCGGCATCCAGGCGTAAGCCGGTCGATAAGCTCAGAGCCATCTGGATCGAGATGGCCAGCGACGGCCTGATCCGGGACGGTTCAGAGAATGCCCTGGAAGTCTGGGTGCAGCGGATGAGCGCTAAGTACAACCAGGGGCGTGGCATTGAAAAGGTGGACTGGCTGATGCGCGAGCCTTATGTGTGCGCCCGGGTCCTGGAGAGCCTGAAGCGGTGGGATGCCAGAGCACGGGCATCATTGAGAATGCCGCCAACAGAAGAACCAACAGAAGGTGACAGTCATGAATGAGGCGTTAATTGCCAATTTAACCCCTGATGAAATGGGGCTTTACCTTGAGCTGGAGGCAGTGCCAGCACTGAAGGTGGCAAAGGTGCTGGCTGATACGGTGGGGGATTTAACCGCGTCGGTGGCGCATCTGGAAGGGGAATTGGAGGTTATGGAGCATACCATAAACCCCGTTGACTGGAGTAACGCCTGCCATGATCTGGAAGCCGTAAAGAAGGCACTGACCAAACAGTGTGAGGGGTTGGCCGAGGATCACCCACTCTGTGTGTTGCAGCGGAACCTGGCGAGCGCGATCAGCCAGGTGACGGACCTTGTTGAATAACCGGAGGTGAAACATGGATGACCTGTTTGGGCTGGATGGTGATAACCATAACATTCTGGCCCATCTGGATGATGAAGTGGTGGTGGATCGCCGGTTGTGGCCCAAGGATCTGGCGCTGCTGGCGGACACGGCACTGGAAGAGCTGCGAACGGTGGGCATCAAGGATAAGGAATCCGTGGTGCTGATGGAAAAGCTGTTAGTGGCCGTGTCCATGCTCTGTGGCGGGCGCGGCTATTATATGCCGAAGGGGGAGCGGTTGCGCAACGGTATCCGTGACCGCAAAATCTACCAGCAGCATGATGGCTCAACCCACGGTCCGCAGGGTGTGCGGGCACTGGCGAAGCACTACCGCCTGTCTGAAAATAAAATCTATGACATTCTGCGGGAGCAGCGCCAGATCTGTGTGGCTAAGCTCCAGCCGAGTCTTGATCTTTAATTGAATAGCAAGGCATTATAAAGTGGTTAATGCCTGTTTAACGCACCTTTGTTTTAAGAGGTTTTAAGAGGTTTCAAGAGGTTCCGCGAGTTATTGCTATTTTTCTGCCAACCCCTGACCCGAAAACCCCTGAAATCCGTTAGCACCCGCCTGTCTTTTATTCCCTCACACTGGGGGGTATGACGACACTTACTTATACCTACCGTTTTGAGCTGGCCGTTGCCTTTGTCCTGCGTGCAGAAGGCGGCTATGTCAATGACCCTGCCGATGCCGGCGGTGCCACCTGTTATGGCATCAGCCAGCGGCAATACCCCGAGCTCAATATCGCTGCCCTGACCCAGGAACAAGCCAAAGCCATTTACCACCGGGACTACTGGGTGAAGTGCCAGTGTGAGCAATTCAATGCGCCTTTGGGCTGTGTGGTATTTGATACCGCCGTGAATATGGGGTGCCGGACGGCTATCAAGTTACTCCAGGAATCACTGGATGCACTCTCTGCCAAGCCCGTTGCCATTGATGGGGTGATCGGACCCCAAACCCTGGCAGCGGTAATGATTACCGATGAAGACGCCCTGATCACCGACCTGCTGGCCGGCCGTGCCAGGCGTTACCACAATCTGGTCGTCGAGCGCCGCAGTCAGCAACGGTTTATTTTTGGCTGGCTCAAGCGGCTGCATGAGTTGCACCACTTTATCCTCAAGGAGGCCCACCCATGGCATTGAGCGCATTGGTGCCGCTGCTGATTCAGTCAGGCCCGACTCTGATCCGCAGCATTGGCGGGTTGTTTGGGTCAGAAGGTAAGGCAGCTTCGGAACAGGCCGCCAAGTGGGTGGAATCGGTGACTGATACAGAGGTGGGGCCGGTACTGAGTGCGGCGCAGGCCGCCAGTATGCTGGAAAAGAAGCTGTATCAATTGCCGGCGTCGATGCAGGAAACCCTGCTCACCATGAAGACCGAGCTGGAAAAGGTCCACAACGAGCGGGAACAAAACCAGCAGCTCTTTGAACTGGGGCTGCACAAAGAAACCCAGGCCACCATCCGCCATGGTGACACGGGCGGGAACCGTTACGTGAAAGAAACCCGCCCAAAGATGGCACGCCTGTCTACCTATGCCGCCATTGCCTACAGTTTTTTGTTTCAGGGGTTGGCCGTGGCGGGCCATGGCAGTGGGATTGACTGGGGCATTCTGACGGCCATCTATTCACCGGCACTGGCCTATATGGGGATGCGCACAGCCGATGCCTTCAGCCGGTATAAAAACACGAATTCACGGTAAGACGTAGCAGTAACGGGTTGTAAACCCATTATAAAAACGATGTCTGCTGTAGGAGTAGACGTACAAGGCGTGTAACGGATGTCTGAGCTGTTGTTGATCGACGACCGGGACAGGGAGAAAGGCCATGCCAAACGAGATGGATTACAGTGCCGCGCGGTTCTGGTGGGATGTGTTGCAAACAGTAGCAATGATCGTCTTATTTGCCTGGACCTGGCTGGAGAATAAACGCAAAAGCAACACCGAGGGGCTGAACCAGCTGAACGGGAGTATGACCACACTGGCAAGTCGGGTGCAGCGCCTGGAAGATACCCAGGCCCTGTTGCCCACCCATGATGAAATGACAGCGGTGAAAAATCAGGTGGCGGCATTGAATGAAAAAATAGAAGCCCAGAACTCACTGCTCAACACGATTCACCAGTTTTTACTCAATGACACGCGCAAGCGGGGGGACAGATGACCTACAGGGATGCACTGCATGAAGACCAGCGGCTGGTGATCTTACGCACGCTGGCAGATATGAACGGCTACCAGGCCAATGACTCGGTTTTGCAAACCGTATTGGGGGCCTTTGGCCATAACATCAGTCGGGAGCTGGTGCAAAGCCATCTGGCTTTTTTGGCAGAACAAGCCCTGGTGAGTATTGAGGTGATCAGTGGGGTGCAGGTAGCCACGCTGAGTGCCCGGGGTCAGGATGTGGCGGCAGGACGCGCCGATGCTCCGGGTGTAAAACGGCCGGGGGCTCCCCGATGAGCCGGTGGCGGCAGTTTAAATGCTGGCTGTTGGGGTGTTGGTACGACCGGCGAGATATTCAGCAACAGACACGTAAAGTCAGTCAACGGCGCAACAGGCGGCACTGGATTCACCAGCGTTTTGAACACCGGGTATTCTGTGGTCGTTGTGGTAAGCCCGGTCGCTGGATTCGCCATAAACACTTTCCTACCTGGTTCGCGGAGCGGGGCCATGACGGATAAAAAGCGCAACATCAAAAGCCGGATCAAGTTATTGCCCCAAGCCATCAAGGATGAGCTGGACCGGCTGATCCGGGAAGACCGGATGACCCAGGCGGATATCCTGCGGGAAGTGAATGCCCTGTGTGAGCAGCACGGTGAGAACCCGGTGAGCCGTTCGGGCCTGAGTCGGTACAGCCAGCAGATGGATGAAATGGGCCGCAAGATCCGCGAGCTGCGGGAGGTTTCTAAAGTCTGGGTGGCCAGGCTCGGTGAAGCCCCCACCAGTGATACCGGCAAGCTGTTGCTGGAGTCGGTGCGCACCCTGGCCGTGGATGTGGTGCTGGAGATGCAGAAAGAAGGCGCCAAGGTGGAACCCAAAGCCCTGAACCAGCTAGCACTGGTCATGCAGCGGGTGGAGCAGGCGGCGCTGTCGTCTCATAAGCGGGAAAAAGAAATCCGCCAGGCTTTTGCCGAAGAAGCGGCCAACAAAGCCGAGGAAGCCCTGGCGAACCAGGGCATGACGGCGGGCACCATCGACACTATTAAAAAAGAGATTCTGGGCATTGCCTGAGCCGCTAGCCGACTTTTCTGAACCGGTAACGGTTTTTGATGTGGTCAGCAAAGCAGGTGCCTTTGGAATAGGCGGCCATCAGTCGCTGGTATTGGGATTCAGGCACATTGAAATATTGATAGATGCCGCCGGATGTAAAGGCAACCTCAAGTGTGAGGGTACCCGAATCGTAACCAATGGAACGGATATTAGACGATGCAACCGATTGTCGATCCATCAGACTCTCCTGATTTGAAAGGGTTAAGTGCTGAACAGTTACTCAAGGTTTTTGCCCGGTATGAATTTCGAGATTCCCATGGGCACCTGCTTGAGAACTGTCAGGACTTTTTAACATTGATTGATCTGGCAACCCAGGGAAAGCAGGCTCATGAGTACACCTGATGCGGTTTTATTGCCTTATCAACAGCGCTGGGTGGCGGATGAGTCGCCTTTAAAGATTGCTGAAAAATCCCGCCGGACAGGATTAACCTGGGCAGAGGCGGCGGATGCGGCTCTGGCTGCTGGTGCTGAGAAAAGCGTCGGGGGTAAAAACCACTTTTATGTGGGCAGCAATAAAGAGATGGCCCGGGAGTTTATTGAGGCGGTGGCTCAGTGGGCGCGGGCATTTGATAAGGTGGCCAGCAGCGTGCGGGAAGAGATCTTCCTTGACGATGATGGCGACAAAGAAATACTGACCTTTGTCGTGTACTTCCCGAGCGCGGGCTTTAAGGTACAGGCGCTGTCCTCCAGCCCCAGAAACCTGCGGGGAATGCAGGGCAATGTCACCATTGATGAGGCCGCCTTCCACGACCGGCTGGCGGAAGTGCTCAA
The DNA here is from genome assembly GCF_031528575.1 of Candidatus Sororendozoicomonas aggregata. Taxonomy (NCBI): domain Bacteria; kingdom Pseudomonadati; phylum Pseudomonadota; class Gammaproteobacteria; order Oceanospirillales; family Endozoicomonadaceae; genus Candidatus Sororendozoicomonas; species Candidatus Sororendozoicomonas aggregata. The sequence goes on along the minus strand of NZ_JAVLSP010000021.1, from coordinate 15,032 downwards.
GGCAGCGCTGGCGCTGACCATGTGGGGCGCGAAGGTGCGGCTGATCTCTACCCACAATGGCGTGGACAACCTGTTTAATGAACTGATTGACGACAGCCGCGCCGGTAAAAAGCGCTACAGCGTGCACCGCATTACCCTGGACGATGCCTTGGGTGATGGCCTGTATCAGCGTATCTGCCTGGTCAGCGGCAAACCCTGGAGTCCCGGGGCACAGCAAACCTGGCGGGATAACCTGTTAAAGGATACCGCCACGGAAGACGATGCCCTGGAGGAATACTTCTGTGTCCCCAAGGCTTCCGGCGGCAGTTACTTGAGCCGGGTCTTGATTGAGGCGCGCATGGAAACGGCACCTGTGTTGCGCTTTGAGGGTTCCACGGAGTTTAACAGCTGGCCCGAAGCTCAACGGATGGCTGAGGTTAACGACTGGTTAAACGCGCGTTTAACACCTCTTTTACAGGCCTTAAATACCGAGCAACGTCATTGCGTCGGGGAAGACTTTGCCCGCAGTGGTGACCTGACGGTGATCGCTCCGCTGGCCATTGGGCAGGATCTTAAACGGCGCTGCCCGTTTATTGTGGAACTGAAAAACCTGCCGTTTCGTAACCAGGAACAGATCTTTTATGCCGTGGTGGACGGCCTGCCACGCTTCAGTGGTGGCAAGCTCGATGCCCGGGGCAACGGGCAGTATCTGGCCGAGCAGGCGCGTTATCGCTACGGCTCCGGGCTTATCGATGAGGTGATGCTGTCACAACGCTGGTATCTGGAGCACATGCCTCCCTTTAAGGCCGCCTTTGAAGATGACGCTATTGCCATTCCTAAAGATGCGGACATTCTCTCAGACCTGCGTGCCATCCAGGTGGTCAAGGGCGTGCCCAAAATCCCTGACGGCAATACCGCCACTGACGGCGCGGCTTCCAGTAAAAGCCAGCGGCGCCACGGTGATGCCGCGGTGGCCCTGTGCCTGGCCTGGGCGGCGAGCACCATGGACGCCACCACCTATGCCTATCACCCGGTAAGCAAACAGGCAGACCAGGATAACCATAAGCGGCGGATCAAAGTGACACGCGGCCTGAAGCAGCGCGGGTCGCTTTTATAAGCCCATCTTTTTTATGAAGGTATAAAAGCATAAGGACACAGGGATGACGGACTCCGTAATCATTGACCCCAGCACCAATCAACCGTTCAAGAAAAAAGCCCTGACCCGCCATGTCACCCGGGCCACCCTGACGGGGATACGTCAGGCTTCGCCGGGCTATTCTGTTGCGTCCTGGTTAACCCCACAGCGGCTGGCGGCTGTGTTGCGTGATGCCATCGACGGGGATATGGAAGATTACCTGGTACTGGCGGAGGAGATGGAAGAGCGTGACCTGCACTATGCCAGTCAGATCCGCACCCGCAAGCTGGCGGTGTCGGGTCTTGAGCCGGTGATTGAAGCGGCCAGTGAGGACAAGCGTGATGTGGAACTGGCTGAGGAGATCCGCGCCCTGATCAAGGCTCCGGCCTTCAGCGATATGCTGTTTGATTTGCTTGATGGCATTGGCAAAGGTTTTTCAGTGGTGGAGGTCATCTGGGACACCCGTGACGGGCGGTTTACCCCGAAAGACTACCAGTGGGCAGACCCGCGCTTTTTCCAGTTTGATCGGGAGACAGGGCGGGAGCTGCGGTTGCGGGACAACACGGCGGAAGGGGAAGCCCTGGCGGCGTATAAATACCTGATTCATCAGCCCAGAATTAAAAGCGGGCTGCCTATTCGTAACGGCCTGGCCCGGTTATCAGCAGCCATGTATATGCTCAAGGGCTATACCCTGAAGGATTGGTGGGCCTTTGCGGAAGTGTTCGGGATGCCGATCCGGGTGGGTAAGTATGGCCCCCATGCCACCGATGAAGAGATCAGCACCCTGGTCAGTGCCATTGCCAATATTGCCAGCGATGCCGGGGCGGCGATTCCTGAAAGTATGCAAATGGAACTGATTGAGACCGCCAAGGGCAACGGCGGCGATACCCTGTTCCAGAACATGGCCCAGTGGGCGGACTCCCAACTCTCCAAAGGGATTCTGGGGCAGACCATGACGGCGGACAATGGCAGCAGTCAGTCCCAGGCCACTGTCCACAATGAAGTGCGCGGCGATATCCAGAAAGACGATGCCCGCCAGCTGGCCAATACCCTGCAAACCCTGATTCAGTGGACCATTGATTTAAACCACGGTCCCCAGCAACAGTACCCGCAGATCACCCTGCCCATTATTGAGTCAGAAGACCTCAAGGCGCTGGCCGATGCGTTGGCACCCATGATTGACCGGGGGTTGGCCGTGGAGCAATCCCAGGTGCGGGACCGTTTTGGCTTTGCGGACCCGAAGGAAGGAGCGCGGCTGATGACCCCGGAAGGCCAGCAGGCGGTGCCTGAGCCTGCTCTGAATCGTCAGCGCCTGGCATTAAACCAGCAGCAGTCTGATATGACTGATGAGGCGCTGGCCGAACTGGAAAACGAACTGTTGGCCGACTGGCAACCGGTGATGCAGCCACTGGTTGACCCCATCGAGCAGCTGGCCGCTGACTGCACCAGCCTGGAAGCGTTTATGCAGCGCTTGCCTGAGTTACTGGAAGACGGCGGTATGGATGTCAGTGCCCTGGTGAAAGCCCTGGCAGCCAGTACCTTTAAAGCCCGTGGGTTGGGGGAGGCGTCGGATGAGGGATGAGCCGGGCTTTGCCTTTCCCAGTGAACCTGCCCCTGAGGTGCTGGATTATTTCAACCGTAAAAAACTCAAGCCCTCGTTCAGCTGGATGGATGTGTGGAAGCAAGAGCACCAGAGTGTGTTCACGGTGGCCAAGGCCATGCAGCTGGATATCCTGCAAGATCTGCTATCGGGGGTACTAACGGCCATCAGGGAAGGCCAGACCCTGCAGCAGTTCCGCCAACAGCTGACGCCCCTGCTACAAAAGAAAGGGTGGTGGGGCGTGAAGGAAATGACCAACCCCAATAATAAAAAGAAGCAGCTGGCTCAGCTGGGTAGCCCGCGCCGACTCCGGGTCATCTATGAAACCAATCTGCGTACCGCCCATGCTGCGGGTCAGTGGCACCGGGTACAGCGCACCAAAAAGACCCACCCTTATCTGCGTTATGAGCTGGGCCCTTCCAAAGAGCACCGCAAGGAACACGTCCAATGGCAGGGGCTGACGCTGCCAGTGGATGACCCGTTCTGGGATACCCACTACCCGCAAAATGGCTGGGGCTGCAAGTGCCGGGTGCGGCAGGTATCAACGCGGGAATACCAGCGCACACGGGGTAAAAGCCCGAACCGTGCCCCTGAGATAAAGCGCAATGAATGGATCAACAAACGCACCGGTGAGATACAAAAGGTGCCGGAAGGCATTGACCCCGGCTGGGATTACAACCCCGGTAAACGGCGTTTAAACGCCCTTGAACAGCGTGTTATCCAGCAGGAACAACAGCTGCGCCAGGCACTGAAAAAGCCAGCCCCCCGCCAGCGTGTAACGGTGCCGGCCCCGTTCTCCACGGTGAAAGGGGTGAACGGCCAGCAGATTAACAGGGTACTGAATGAGCTGGGTACAAAAGACAGCCGCCAGCTGTTCGGGGCTTTTTTGAAGGCGCACCCTATCCAGTCCTGTCTGCTCAAGTCCGGTGAAATCGGTGGCAGTAAGGCACCGCGCAATAAAGCGTTGCAGGCACAGATCGCCCAGTACCTGGGCGGAGGCCTGTCCCCTCTGGATGCTTTCCGGCGCTACGGCAGCCCGCGGAGTGTCAGCCGGACCAATGGCTTTACCAAAGCAGCGTATGAGCTGGTCACCGTGAAAGTGAAAGCCGGGATTAATCTGGCCAGTGCTGAGTCAGCAGTGATTCAGATGGGGGTTAAGCCGGTGCTGGCTGCTGCGAAAGGTCACTCACTTAACGCCGGGCGGTTACAGCATTATTCGGTCTCGGGTGCAGTGGGGCAGGGTTCCCCTGAGCAGGTGATCATAACCCTGATCCATGAGCTGGGCCACCAGGTGCATTTCTGGGGTGGGGCTCCCGTCTTTGCTGACCGGCACAGGCTGGCGTTAACAGAGTACAGTCGTGATAATCATGAGGAGTGGTTTGCAGAGCATTTCGCTGCCTGGTTTATCGACCCGGTGGGCGTTAAGGCATGGAACCCTGAGGCTGCGGCGTTTATAGAGACTACACTGATAAAAGCGACCCAGACCACAAGCCCCGTACTGAAAGGACGCTGATAATGGCTGATGATAACCCTTATTATGCAGAGAACCCCGAACCCACCCCCTATTCTGACCAGGCCTTTGCCCTGATGAAGCAGGAACCCTGGCCTGAGAATATTGCCCTACAGATGGATGCCCTGGAGAAAAAGGCCACCGGCTGGGACCTTCAGTTGTTTGGCTACGTCTGGGAAAGCTATATCGTCTCCGGCGGTGAGTTTAAGGAATGGGAAGAAGGCGGGGTGATGTACGAAGAAGCGCAGAAGGTTGAGGAGGAGTAGGGGGAAGGTGAGGCAGGCGGTGGGGCCTCCCATCTGGCGAACCGGCAACCCCACATAGCACGCCGACTGATGAAGACTGACGTTTGCCGCGTGTTATGGCCGGGAGACTATCACCGTGTCACACCTGCCTTCCCATCAGCATAACAGTCGCCGGCAAAACAGGGTGTTTTTATCATCGTTTTGTGACTGCCATAGAAGCCGCTCACGCGGTTTTTTATTTAAGCGGTGTGTTGGTATAGAAAATTGCTCAGCTCGAGAGTTAAACGGGTGTTAAACACCTTTACGACGATGTTTTGCTGTTGGTATGCTCATTTGGCAGTGACTTGTTATTCATGTGGTGAGTTTTCGTCGTTTTATCAGGGAGTCCCTATGTCCGTTTCTTTTACGAACTTTAATCTAAACCGCATCATTCTACACAACGTATATGCTCCAAACGGCAAAGAGCGTACTGAACCGGGAATCAGCAAAGAACTTATTGCGCTGGATGACAAAGCGTTAGGAAAGCTTGAGGAGCGATTGACAGCCGTATTAGGCAGAGGCTCTCACTGTATGGAAATGGAGATAGCGAACATCTCTGAATCAGGTTGTTTTGCAAAGGCGTGTAAGATAATGCACACGTCTGACTCTGACTTTATTCGTTTTTCTGAAGCATTTGCACATAAACACACAGAGGCGCATACTTCTACGCGCTGGCCTGGGGGTGCCTTGGTAATTTTGGATGGTACTGTTGGTGTTAGTCCTGAAAGACACTGTTTGATCATTATCAAAGCAGAGAGGCAAGAAGGCTTTAAGCAGGAGAAAAACACCATGGAATACTTGGAGAACTTGCTTCTTACACCTCAAACAAAGTTGTACAAAGTCGGCGTATTTGTGGAGCTGGCAGATGGCGCATCACGTGCCGATGATGTAGATGTTGGTCAGTTCTCTGTTTTTATATTCGATAGAAATATGATTGGTGGAGATGAACGCAGGGCTGCGAAGTATTTTTATGATGACTTTCTGGGGTTGCGAACACCTTACAAAGCGGAGCATCAGACTAGAGAGTTTTTTGAGCTTACTACTAAGTTTATTGATGAGTCTGAACTTGATCAAAGACAAAAATTCGACTTGCATAATGCCTTGTATACGTACTTGAAAACTGACCAAAGTAATGTGGTGGAGGTTAGTGGCTTTGCAAAACACTATCTTCAAGCTGGAACCAGAGATGACTACGAAAGGTATATGCGTAAAGAAGGGTTTAGTAATTCTGCTGTTTTAAAAGATACATCCCTTCTTGGTAAAAAATTAAAGATACGCAGAATGCAGTTTAGCTCTGATGTAACAGTGGCAGCTCCAACGGATAAGTTTCAAAGTTCAATCAAGGTTATTGAGACTACCCTTGAAGGCACAACTGTGTACATTGAGGGCAAGATGTTAGAGCAAAAGTGATGAATCAGGATGAGTTCTCTGAGCGGTATAATGCAGATTTGCCCATGCTTGAGGCATGGGGCAAGTTTGTGAAAAATAGCTTGCAAAAGGGACTCACAGAAAAACTGGGATACGATGGATATTACCAGACGGTTAAAATAGAGCCGAGCGTTCGTATAAAAACCTTGGATTCTTTGTTAAATAAGGCGTTTGTGCGAAAAAAAGGTAAATATCAAGATCCTTATAACGATATTACTGACAAGATAGGTTTGCGTTTTGTAGTTTTATTGACAAAAGATATAGAAGTCTTGCAGTTACTGGTAGAAAGTGAAACCGCTTGGGAGTATTCAAGAGACAGGGACTTTCAAGAAGAAATAGAGAAAGAACCAATGATTTTTAACTATCAGTCGGTTCACTACGTAGTGAGAAATCATGCAGAGTTAACAGTACCATGTACGAACAAAAAAGGGGATGTGATCGTTGTTCCGGCACAAACGCCTTGTGAAATTCAGATTCGTACGCTTTTACAACACGCCTACGCTGAAGTAACACATGATACTTTATACAAAAGTCATGTTGTGGCAGATGCAATTGTTCACCGTACTATAGCTAAGAGTATGGCGCTGATGGAAACAACGGACGACTTACTGGTTAAGGCAAAGGGGTTATTAGGAGGTCCAGAGCAACTGCTAGGTAAGTGGGAAAGCCGTTTAAAGTCGGATTTTGATCATTTTGCCAAAGGCAATGAAATTTCATATAGCGTTGATGAGCCCACAATATGGTATGTTTTAGATGCTTTACAGAACATGCTTCCAGCAAGTTTCGAGGACTTTGATAGCTTTTGGGCTGATGAGTCTAGTGCTCACTTGAAAGTGCGTATTATTAAGCATTGGAAGCATGATTCTATTTATCGTCAGCCTATTATTTTACTGGTTTATTTTTTAGCAGATGGGTGGCGGCATACGCTCTCTGAGCAATGGCCATACCCCAGAAGCACACTGGAAAGTGTGTTCAGTGACCTTGGTATAGCTCCACCTTGATTTTGTAAGCACTTTGAGCTTTCTCATCTGGACGATTGACTACATGATCGCATACACTGCAAAACAGTGCTCCAATACTCTAAACCTTGAAAGCCGCGACGGTTCACCCCCGTCGCACATCCCTGAAACCCTTTAGAATCCCCCGCCTGCTGCCCCCGTTATTCTGGGGGTATGACAACGACACACGCACCTTATCCCAAACAACCCGACACCCCCGAGACCGTGGCGGTGGCGCTGAATATGCAGCTCGGGGCCAATGGTCAGCCACCTGAGTGGTTGCCACTGATTCCGGCGGGCACCTTTACTGGCCGTGACGGGCGGCAATGGACCAACCCGAATCCTGAGCTGATTCTGGCGGCGTGCCGCGCCGTGGGTCGGGATATCCCCCTGGATATTGAACATGCCACGGAAGTGAAAGGCCCCAAAGGGGAACCGGCACCGGCGCAGGGCTGGTTTCGCCTGGATGACCTGGAAGCCCGTGACGGTGCCCTGTGGGGGCGGGTGGAATGGAACGACAGTGGCCGCGCCCTGGTCGAAGGCAAAGCCTATAAGTATTACAGCCCGGCCTTTCTGTACGACGGGGAAGGGCAGGTGAAGGCGCTGAAAAGTGTCGGCCTGACCAATACCCACAACCTGCGGGAACTGCCTGCGCTGAATCAGCAGTCAACCCCACCCCCTGATTCTGAACACCATGAAAACCCTGAAAGAGGAGAGACGGACATGCCTTTGTCTGAAGCCATGCGCGCCGCCCTGGGACTGAAAAACGACGCCTCTGAGGCGGACGCGATTCAGGCCATTGGCACGCTCAAAACCCAGCACCAGACAGCGCTTAATCGTGCCGAAACCCCGGACCCTGAGAAGTTTGTCACCAAGGCGGACTACCAGCTGGCCCTGAACCGGGCGACCGCGGCTGAAGCCAGAATAAAAGCGGCGGATGATCAGGCCATTGCCGATGAGGTGGACGCGGCCATCAAAGCAGGCAAGGTGGCGCCGGCCAGTAAGGACTACCACCTGGCCACCTGTCGGCAGGACGGTGGGCTGGAGCGTTTCCGTGAGTTTGTAAAGTCAGCCCCGGCCATTGTCAGCACAGAGGCGGCTACTGCCAATAAGAAGCCTGGCGATAGCAAAACCTCCCTGACCGATGAGCAGGTGGCGTTGTGCCAGCAGATGGGCATCAGCGAGGATGAGTTCCGCTCAAGCCTGGATGACAAGTAACCCAAACAACAGGCCGTCCGGCGGTCTCTCTATTAACCGCAGTTAACGCAACTCTGCATAATTACAGAGAAGGGAAAGCAACCTATGGCGATTATTACCGGTTCGCTGCTGAAGAACTTGTTTGTCACCTTTAGCGCCGCATTTAAAAAAGGGTTTGGCAATGCCAAGCCTGTCTGGAAGCAGGTGGCCATGCGCGTGGCCTCGGGTTCCAAGTCGAGCACCTACGGCTGGTTAGGGCAATGGCCCGGTTTCCGTGAGTGGGTGGGGCCGCGTGTGGTCAACGATATGAAGACCCACGAATACAGCATCATCAACAAGCATTATGAAAGCACCGTGGGCGTTAACCGCGACGATATCGAAGACGATGAGGCGGGCGTGTACTCACCCATGTTTGAGGAGATGGGGCGCGCCGCCAATGTCTTCCCCGATGAGCTGGTGTTCGGTTTACTCTCCGATGGCTTCAGTACCCTGTGCTACGACGGGCAGAACTTCTTTGATACGGATCACCCGGTTTACCCCAATGTGGATGGCAGCGGTGTGGCGGAAACCGTCAGCAATATGCAGGTGGGTGATGCTCCGGCCTGGTTCCTGCTCGATACCAGCCGTTCTTTGAAGCCGATCATCTTTCAGGAGCGCAAAAAGCCCAACTTTGTTCGCCGTGACAAGGACAGTGATGACCCGGCCTTTACCAACAATCAGGCTGAATACGGTGTGGACTGCCGCTGTAATGTGGGCTTTGGTTTGTACCAGCTGGCTTTTGGTTCCAAGGCGGAGCTGACCGCCGCTAACTTCAATGCCGCCATTGCGTCGATGCAAAAAATGAAAGCGGACGGTGGCCGTCCCATGGGTGTCAATCCCACCATCCTGGTGTGTCCGCCGGAGTTACGGGACAAGGCCCTGGAGATCGTCAAGGCTGAGCGTAATGCTGCCGGGGCGACCAACATCAACCGCAATGCCGTGGATGTGCTGGTAACGCCGTACTTGTCGTAGTGCTAACGCCATTCGCTCATGCCTGCGGACCCGCGTGGGCGTGCCCATCTACCCTGAAGAATAACCGGATACCCCTATGGCAACGGCAAAGAAAAAAGGCGATAAAGCGCCGGCAACGTCCTCTGACAAAAAAGCGGACAACCAGGACAACAACCAACCACCGGCCAGGGTTTATACCATCAGTGCCGTGGCTGAAGCCGGCTTTTACCGCTGCGGCCTGTTCTTTCCCCATGAGGGACGACAGATCAGTGGGGACGATCTCAGCGATAAGCAGCTGGCACAGCTGAAAGCGGAGCCGAACCTGGTGGTGAGTGAGTAATGGCGTATATCACCCGCCAGGATCTGGAAGAGAGGATCGGTGAGTCCGAACTGATTGTGCTGAGTGACCGTGAGGGCACTGGTGCCGTGAATACCGCCGTGGTGGATAAGGCCATCAGCGATGCCACGGACGAGATCAATATGCACCTGGGAACACGTTACCAACTGCCTTTGGCAGAGGTGCCCGCCACCATCAAACGCCTGGCGGTGAACATTGCCCTGTACTGGCTCAGCGACAGTGACGCGACGATCTCTGACCTGGTGAACGAGCGCTATGAGAGCAGTGTGAAAACCCTCAAGGCGCTGGCCAGTGGTGCCATGACCCTGGGGCTGCCCACACTGCAAAAGCCTGCTGAAACCACCGCTGGTGATGTGCAGTTGGTGGGTGACGGGCGAATCACCAGCCGTAAGACCCTGGGCGGTGTGATCTGATGGCCGGGGTGGTCATTGAGCAGTCGGTCAAGGGGCTGGAAGCACTGGCCAGCCAGCTCAATCAGTTGACCCGTGTGCAGTACGGCGAGCTGATGGAGCAGGTGGGGGCGACAGTAGAAAGCCAGACCCGCCGACGATTGTCTGAGGAAAAGGCAGCCCCTGACGGCACGCCCTGGGCACCACTGAGTGATGCCTGGGTAACAAAAAAGGCCGAGCGCTCCTCCGGTGGGGCGCTGGAGTACCAGGGGCATTTGGTGGACTCCATCAGCTACCGGGTCAGCGGCAATGAAGTGGCCGTGGGCACGGGGTTGATTTATGGCGCGATTCATCAGATGGGTGGTGAGCCTGTGGGGCTGCCCATCCCTGCGCGGCCTTACCTGGGATTGTCCGGTGATAATGAAACAGAACTCAATGAGGTGATCGGCCAATGGCTGAGCCAGCTGCTGAAATAGACCCCGCGTTAGGGCGGTTTTTAGACGGTGTTCGCGCCACGTTAAAGGGGCGTTTACCGGCCCTTAAACAGTGCGAGTTACACGGTGGCCGGTTTGATGCCAGCGAACTCAAACGCCTGTCTGCTGCTGCTCCGGCCATTTACCTGTCGGTGATGGCAGCCCCGTCCCAGACGCTCTTATTTAAAGAACAGGGGGGTGAAGGTCGCCAGCGACTGACCACCCAGCTGACCGCCTTTGTGGTAGCGAAAGATGCCCCCGGGCTGCCACGGGACAGGGCCGTGCTTAACCTGGTGGAAGCCCTGCTGCTGATGTTACCGAGAAACCTGTGGGGACTGGCGGGTGAGTGTGGCTTCCCTGACAAGATCAGCGCCCAGAACCTCTACAGTGGAACCCTGGATAGGGCGCGGGTCGCCTTGTGGGGGGTTAGCTGGCAGCAGCCAGTTTTTTTAGGGCAGGCTATGGAGTCTGAGTGGGTTATCCCTACCGAACTTTACAGCGGTATTGAGCCTGAGACGGGTACGGTACACAAGGATGACTATGAACGCCTCCTTTGAACGGGTCGAACTGGCCCGCAAACTGGCCAGCCTGATCCGCATCGGCACCGTACACAAGGTACGGCACAGCCCCTATGCGGTCAGGGTGAAAAGCGGCACCCTGATCACCGCCTGGCTGCCTGTGCTGAGCGGGCGTGCCGGCAAGAACTGCCAATGGAATCCCCTGGAGGTGGGAGAGCAGGTGGTGGTGCTTTGCCCCGATGGTAATCCTGCCCAGGGCTGGGTGCTCGGTGGCTGCTATTCCCAAGCGTTTCCGGCACCTTCTGCCAATCCAGATAAAACCGTTCACCATTTTAGCGACGGTGGGCGCTTTGAGTATGACCGGAAGACACACCATCTGGATATCAACCTGCCAGCCGGCGCTACGGTGAACCTGAATGCCGTGGGTGGCATTACTTTTACCGGCGACCTGCTGGTTAACGGCAATATCACTGCCACGAAAGATATCACCGATAAAACCCGCAGCATGGCGGCTGACCGGGGCATATTTAACCAGCATCAGCACAAAGATGTGACACCAGGCCAAGGGACATCAGGTACACCGGAGCAGACGCAATGAACGGCATCGATGCCACTACTGGCAAAACACTCAGTGGCAAAGCCCATTTACGCCAGAGCATTGCCGACATTCTACGCACGCCCATCGGGAGCCGGGTTATGCGACGGGATTATGGCTCACGGTTGTTTGACCTGATTGACGCGCCGGTGACCCCCGCCTGGAAAAGTGAATGCTATGCCGCTGTGGCTGAAGCCCTGGATCGGTGGGAGCCACGGTTAAAACTGCATCAGGTAAAAATGATCAGCGTGACGAATGGACAGGTGACGTTTGACCTGTTTGGTGAATACCTGCCTGATGGGTCGCCGGTTTCTTTGGAAGGGATTATTGTCTGATGAGTTTCACAGTGATTGACCTCAGCCAGCTACCCGCACCGGATGTGGTGGAAACGCTGAACTATGAGCGGCTTATGGCTGAGCGGCTGGCGGATTTGCGGGCCAGGCACCCGGACTTCTCTGCCCTGGTGGAAAGTGATCCTGCTTTTAAGGTGCTGGAGGTGTGCGCTTACCGTGAACTATTGCTGCGGGCTCGGATTAATGCCGGTGCCCGAGCTGTTATGTTGCCTTCTGCCACTGGGGCCGACCTTGATCAACTGGGCAGCTATTGGGGCATTCGTCGCCTGATCGTTGACGCTGGCGATCCTGATGCTATTCCACCTCGTGAGCTGGTGCTGGAAGATGATGTCAGTTTACGGGCACGGATTCAGCTGAGCATGGAAGGCCAGACCAATGCCGGAACTGAAGGCGCTTATTTATCCAAAGCGTTGGCTGCTGATGGGCGGGTAAAATCCGTTGCCGCCAAAAGCCCTACCGCAGGGGAGGTTGTGGTCACGGTATTATCCCATGAAGGTGACGGCTCGGCTTCCACAGAGCTGGTGCAAACGGTGGGTAACTATTTGCGTCAGCCCCATATCCGACAAATGACCGATGCCTTAACGGTGCAAAGTGCGGATATTGTCAGCTATCGAGTCAAAGCCACCTTGTTTATTAATCCGGGTCCCGGTGCGGATCAGGTGATGACGGCGGCACGTGATGCTGTGACTGCTTATGTGGAATCCTTGCATAAGATCGGATTTTTAGTCCCTATTTCAGGCATCTATGGCGCATTACAACAGCCTGGCGTGGTGCGGGTTGAATTAACGGAACCCGCCGCGGATGTGGCTATCTCTGATGTGCGGGCCGGGTTTTGCTCCGCTATCGAACTCACCCAGGGGGCAGCATGAGCGATTTACTGCCACCGTCAGCTACTCCCCAGGAACGGGCACTGGCGTCAGTGTCTGAACGTTTGGAACAGTTGCCAGTCATTTATCGTGACCTTTGGAACCCGGATACGTGCCCCGCTGAATTTTTGCCGTACCTGGCCTGGTCGTTCTCAGTGGATGAATGGAACGATGACTGGCCGGATCACATCAAACGACAGACGGTGAAAGATGCTTTATACCAGCACCGGATAAAAGGCAGCCGTCAGTCAGTTGAGAATGCCATCGCTGCCTTTAATGCCCAGGCGCGAATAATAGAGTGGTGGGAGCAAACCCCCAGAGCGACACCCCACACCTTTGAGGTGTGGATGAATGCGGTGCAGAACCAGCAAATTAAGCCAGTGTACGAGCTTTGGTATTCAGATTCGCTGTACTGTTCAACGCCGATACCTGTCAGCACCAGTCGTGTTTATAAGATTCGGTTTAAAGTGCGCCAGGCCATTGATGATCCGGGCAGCCAGTCCAGGGTTTACGCCGGTGTCGTTACGCTGGACAAAGATTTCAATAACATTACAGGTGGCTCAGGCTTACACCGGTATTGTTGCGTATTCGGTAGAACAATCACCAGCGCCGACGGGTGGCAAACATTTGAAGGCGAGATTACCGGCACGGGGGATGTTCATAGTAACTTCCGCGCGGGCACCGCGTACATCAGGCCGATGTTTATCCTGAATTACATCCGCGGCACGGGTACTGCCCAGGTTGCTGAGATTGAGTGCTGGGATTTATTCGATAATAAACAACTGGCGCCCAATCCCCATTTCACCCAGGGCAAGGCCGGCTGGTCTACACGGTACATCGGTGAAACAGTCCCCGATGATATTCCTGGCGAAATGACCACCGCCAACTTTGGTTTAACCGCCGACCTGCAAACCAGCATTATTGCCGCCATCAATGCCGTCAAACCGTTGCGCTCACATTTCACGGTAAGAAACAGCATCAGCGCGACAAGTAACGGCATCAACATCAGCGCCCATGCCAGGGCACTGCAACTGATCTCAATGGAGGCCAGCGTATGACGGACACGCTGCAAATGACTATGACCGTAACGGATGCCGGGCGGGCGGCCGTGACTAATGCCCAGAGCAACGGTCTGTCGGCAGAGATTACTCATATCGCCATCGGCTCAGGCAGCGGTACACCGGCGGCGAGCGACACAGCGCTGGTGAATGAGATCAAGCGACTACCGGCAGGCACTGGCAGTAACCCGAGCCCGTCGGAGCTTTATACGGAAACGTCTGATTTTTCCGGTGAGAGCTATTCCGTTTATGAGTTTGCCGCCGTACTCAGTGATGGCACCTTGCTGGCTGTTTATCGCCAGAGCACGCCCATTATTGAAACCACATCCGTCGTGCCTTTGCTGTTGCAAATCAGTATCCCGATTAAGTCTTTTCCACCGGGTTCTGTGGTGATTAATGGCGATACTAATTTCCAAACCCCACCGGCCACGGAGTCCATGCGAGGTGTGGCAGAGGTAGCCACGCAGGCTGAAGTGGATGCTGGCACCGATCACCAGCGGATGGTCACTGCCAAAACCTTAACCAGCCGCCTGGCGTCTTTTACCCGCAACGCCACGGAAAGCGTAAAAGGCTTTGTAGAAATCGCGACGCAGAGCGAAGTGGACAGTGGTACGGATCATCAACGGACGGTTACGCCTAAAACATTAAAGAGTCGGTTGGCCTCTTTTGCTCGCGGCGCCACGGAAAGCGTAAAAGGCTTTGTAGAGATCGCCACGCAGAGCGAAGTGGACAGTGGTACGGATCATCAACGGACGGTTACGCCTAAAACATTAAAGAGTCGGTTGGCTTCTTTTGCTCGCGGCGCCACGGAAAGCGTAAAAGGCTTTGTGGAAATTGCCACGCAAACGGAAGTTAACACGGGTACGGATGATAGTCGTGCGGTCACGCCGAAAAAGCTATGGGGTTTACTGTCGGCGAAATTTGCCAGGACAGACACAAGGCCAAGTTTTCAGCAGGGTGTCTATCTGAATAACAAACCCATTGTGATGAATGAAGCAGGTTCCACCAATATTGACCATATCTGGTATGACGATCAGGAGGGAATTGGTACTTACCACTTTGTCGCTGACAGCAACGAGCAAGCCACAGGTAATGCCAATCTGAAAATGGGCGGTATTCAGCTCAGCTCAGGTAATAACGTTACGGGCGTGAGTGACTCGACCAGCTCAACGTCTACTGCCACCTTAGCCAGTAGCAAAGCCGTAAAAAGCGCGACAGACGCGGGTACACGTCAGGCGACGGAAAGTACTCGGGGACAGTTAGAGGTCGCTACCCAGACAGAGGCGAATAGCTCAACGGAT
>NZ_JAVLSP010000020.1:0-43761 GCF_031528575.1 Candidatus Sororendozoicomonas aggregata | reverse complement strand
GTGTGGTGACCGTCGCGCTGGCGGTGGGAGTGGTTATACGAGATACGGTGGTCACAAAATCAGGACTGGTTGTCAGTGTATGGGATGTACAGGTAGCGATCTGTCCATTAGGTAACTGCTCCGTGCTTGTACTTGGTATAATAATAGCTGGCCCTCGGCAATATGGGCATCTAGGACTTGGAAGAGACCTATGGCACCCTCCGCATATCTTATGATTACATGGATATTGCACGAATAAGTTTGGATGATATGATTCACAACAAATATAACATTCTTCTAGAGCAGCAGGCGTATGGGTTCGCATGTGACTGGCGAGATCGCTACTCCGTGAAAAAGTTTCCCCGTAGGTGGGGCGGCTGTAAGGTCTCTCACGGATATGATGGGTTCGCATGTGACTGGTGAGATTGCTACTCCGTGAAAAAGATCTCCCGCAGGCGTGGCAGCTGTAAGGTCTCTGATCCGTATGGATTCGCATGTGACTGGTGAGATGGCTCCTCCGTGAAAAATCTCTCCCGCAGGCGGGGCAGCTGTAAGGTCTCTCCCCCGTATGGATTCGCATGTGACTGGTGAAATCGCTATTCTGTGAAAAAGCTCTATTGCAAAGATAACAGGTATAAGTGTTAGGCATGGCCCTCTCACTTTTTATTTAGCAGTCAGCACATCTCTGGCGAGTGGCTTAAATTCTAGTATATCCGTAAATGAAGAGAACTATAATACGGTGTTTTTGGTGAGCGGTGAGTTTTTTCATTGGCACGGAAGGAAAGCCGCCGCGAAGCGGCCTACCTTGTCAATGCCTAAGTTCTAAGGGGAATAAAAAAAACATGACAAAAATAATCGATTTCCCGACTATGCCGGAGCATTTTCGGAAAAAATCAGAGCTTGCAAATTATCTACGACACATGGCTGATTATATATAGAAACTTGAGCCTTCTTCACTTGCCACCGTGTGCTCCTGAGTTGAACAGTTCAGAAAGGCTGTGGGAATGGATGCGAGAGCATGATTTATCCAATAAGGCATTTGATGGTTATGAGCATATCGTTGATTGCTGTTGCGAGGCTTGGAATAAATTGTGTGGAGAAGCCGGTCGATTGACCAGCTTATGCTCTCGAAAATGGTCAGTTATACCGTAGTTAGAAAAGGCGATTGGTATAATAGCGATCTGAACAGCGTCTTATTTTTGACTTATTGTTGTTGCCTGATGGTCCAGGTTCAATAAGTTATTCACCTGAATCATCGCCAGTAACTCTTCCACATATTCCAGGCCACGAATGGAGTAAGCACTTAATCCGTAGGCCAGGGCTGGGCCTGTCACCGGCTCATGATTTTTACGTTTATTGGCTCGAATTTCCCTTAAACTGGCATATTGATGTTGGGTATTCAAGTTATGCATATAAGATTGAACCGATTGGGCAACACCATCAAATTTTCTAACTTCATAGGTTTCACCGGCCGGTCGGGCACTGGGAACCAGTCCACACCCTTTACTGAAGCACCACTGACCAAAAAGGTTATTTCCCTCGCGTGCAAAACGGGATGTTCCCCAGGCAGACTCATTGGCGGCCTGAACTAAAGCCAAAGACGGTGGGATAATATCTACGCGCTGTAGTAGCTGATCAAAAAATTCTTTAGAAATGTATTCCTCGGTTTTCAGTTCATACACGTTGGCAATATCCCTGAGCCAGCTAATGTCATCAGGTGAGCGCTGACTTGCTTCAGCCAGCTCCTTGATGCGCTTGCGCAGCTCTTTCAGGGAGGCGTTTCTTGCTTCTATGATGGGCAGCATATAGTCAAAAAACGCCTGTTTTTTTACACGAACATCGGAAATTCCAGAGAAATCTGGCAGCTTACTGGCTGGCAATTCGGGGCAAGGTGCTAACTGACTGGATTGAGGTGATGCCTGCTTAGCGACGTTAAGCGCTTTCTGGGTATTCTGGCAGGCTGGTTTCTCGACCAGTGGCCCGGAAGTGTTTTTATTCAGCCCGGCAGAATCATTAACCTGACTTACAACAATAACCAACGACAATATCGACAACATCACACTATCCAGTTTTGTCAGCATCCGAGTCACGCCTTTCAGTAGATTTTTCCAGTAGATTTTTCAGGTCTTTACAAGTTGATTGGTTGAGTACAAACTAATGGTAGCAGGCGTTTCCGGTATGCGTCCCTTGTGTATTGTGAAACAACGTACCAAACTTGCGGCTGCCCATAATAACAAATAAACGACGCCATAGGCTTGTAGAGTGTGTAACGGGGAAGTTTAACAATACCAATACTCATCATCGGCACCGACGGACACCATAAACAAAAACCCCTGATGCAGGTTGCTTGATTGTGAAGACTTTTGCCCATAGCTCACCAAGACTTGGCAGGGAGAGTTCATATGATGTTCACTCATGTCTGGGGATTAATGACGAAACCTGAACAAGCATGGTCAGTTCTCAGAGACACACCGCCGCGTATTTTATCCCTGTACCTGGGTCGGGTGATCTGGCTGGCAGCCATTCCCGCGCTGTGCACCTATTACGGTACGACGACAGTAGGTTGGCAACTACCCGGCAGCGACATGGTTACCCGTCTGTCACAAGATAGCGCCCGCTCAATGGCTATACTCGCGTGGCTGGCCATGTTAGCCGGCATCGCTATTATGGGCTGGGCAATCCAGTGGATGAGCCAAACCTTCAACACCAAAACCGACCTGTCTCATTGTATTACCTTTAGTAGTTACGCTGCCCTTCCTTTGTTTTTTGCTGGCATTTGCGGGTTATACCCTTCCCTTTGGCTATTGATGAGCGTCAGCATCCTGGCCGCTTCCGTGTCCGCCTGGTTGTTGTACACTGGCTTGCCCATTTATATGGGTATTCCCAGGGAACAAGGTTTTTTGTACGCAAGTTCTATTCTTTGTATTGGCCTGGTGGTACTGGTTTCATTGATGATCATCACGGTGATTTTTTGGGGGATGGGCGTTGGCCCAGAGTATGTGCAAGGCTCCTAGGAACGGTTGTTTTGATCTTTGTTGCGCTTTTTGAAGCATGGCTTTCTCAAACTGGATTGCTTTGATTTTCTGGCTTTGAGTTTTGCCAGATCATCATTTTCATTGCAAATACTCAATGCTTTATTCCAGACAAAGCCAGCTGTACCGCAAAGCGTCATAAGTCGTTCATACTGCTCTGGTGTCACCTCCAGTCTGAATTTGTAGGCCCTGGAAGTTACGGTATCCACTTTGATGGAAATAAACGACGATAGTAGTAAATTCACCAAGGGAGAGCCGGGAGCAAAAAGTCGGGCTTAATATTCTGAGAAATCAGATTTTTATGCCACTTTTGTTTAAACAGCAGACAGAAATCATCAACAGAACAGAATACACTGGCAATGAAAACGAGCGTCCTCCCGTTTTGCCAAGTTGGGAATTTGGTACTCAAAAGTTAGCTTGTACTGAGGCTTTCGTGTTTTTAGCGTGTCGAATTCATGTCTTATTTACGTTACGTAACTCCACCTGTCATTGCTTTGTATCGGAGTTTCTTATGAGAAAAAAAATTCTCTTTTTTGTCCTTCCCTTATCGATACTGTTTACAGCCGCAAATGTCGAAGCGACTTCATGTCGGGAGGATTTTAATGAAATAGCTAAGATTGCTCGTCGCCCGTTTGATGGCGTAATTACGACAAATAAAGTGCGTCTTGGTTTCGTTTTTGGCCCTGTCACCACCGGTAGCGATGGGTCGTGTGGCGCATGGGGAAAGATTACAGCAAGTTTTTTTCATAAACGTTATGCCGTGTTTTGGATGAGAGGTCATTGGAAAAAAACAATTGTCGCCTATAGGAGGAAGCAGGCAGTTTCCTGACAATTCCTGACAATATAGCCGAGTCCATTATTTTATGCTCGAAAGCATAAGTCTGACAGGCTCCTGGAGCTATGTGACATCATCAGGATTAAATACGCCCTTGCCAATTGATGGGGTAATCACCATCAGCATCAGGTCTTCCCAGCATTCTAAGGCCCTGTTGTAATGTATCACTGGTATTACTACCTTGGCTGATGGTGCCCTTAATGCCATAGCGCCCCTCTGCTGACAGGGAGAGTGAGGCTTCTGTCGTGAGTTCAGGGGAGGATTGCTTGATCATTGCCATTAGCTGTTGACTCTGACAACTTAGTGCTATTTTGGATGTTCCCAGATCAAAGTTCCCAACAGAAGAAGTAAACTGTCCTTGTGTTACCGTTATATTGCCAGCCAGGTCCTGGCACTGGTTACCCTGCATCCTGAGATTATCTATGGAGAGATTAATTCTTGCAGAAAGCTCACCCGGAATAGTTGAGTGAGGCAGCAGGCCACTGAGCCATGATGCAGAGGTGTCTGCCTGAAAGTCTGTTAGGGTCAGCCCTTCAGCACTTAACGTAATCAGTCCGTCACTTTCTACCGGGCTGGAAAGGGAACCCATCTGAACGTGTGCTGATAACTTTCCTGTCAGCAATGCAGCAGGGTTGATGTGCCAGGTTGTTTTCGGCAGGTGGAGGGGCTGTGGCGTGTTCTGAACCATGATCTGATCAACCTGCCCTGACCACAACGTGCCAGACACCCTTTCCAGAGTGATTCCTTTTAAAAAAGGGTGTGCCCACTGATAGACCAGGGCAGCAGGTAAACGTGCCACTAAAGTGTACATATAAACGACGATGCCTGTTGCTATTATGAGTATGATTGATTTTCGGGATGCCTTCATACTAGCTTCGCTCCAGCTGCAGCCTGGTGATCTCCACCTGTCCTGGTGTGTCCGTGGCATTGACCTGCAAATCAGTCACCCGGATGCCTCCTTCCTGTTCAAGTTTTACCAGCCAGGCCATAAACAGATCAAATTGGGCTGAACCCATGTCAACCTCCAGGCCATTTTGCAAGGTTTTTACCCGTTCAACAGTGAGTTTGAACTCAGGTGCTGTCTGGTTAATAACTCGATCCATTGGGGTGTTTATTAATACCCTGGGCTTTGACCCTTTGGCACGCAGTGTAACGATAGCACTGGCTTGCTCAATGATTTTTTGCAACTGCTGTTCACTGGTCGCCAGTCGTTTTTCAGCCACAGTTTGTTGATTAGCAAGGGGCATAATAATCAGTTGCCAGATTAACCAGAGGCCAATAGTGGCCACAGAGGCAGCGGCCAGAATCTGTTCACGCCGGGATAACTGCTGCCAGCGCTGCTTCAGGGTATCGACGGTGTCATTGATGGAACTCATACTGTTTTCCCTGAAATGACCAGAATGCCTGTCACCGTGTTTTTATCACTTCGCTCCACAGCATCCAGGGTAATGGTGTATTCTCCACCGAGCTTTTCGGTGGATTGGTCTCGAAAGCGGGTAAAGGTTTCAAAGTCCTTTGCTTTAGCTTCTATCCTCAGGGTGTTTTGTCGACTCTCATACTCAAGAGTGACAGGTTTCAGTTGGATAAAGTCAGTAAATACGGGTTGCAAGTCAGTCATTGTATCCAGTAGTCCATTGGTCTGTTGACTGCTGTCTTGTAATTCCGCCAGCTTTTGACGCATTTGTACAGCAACAGCCTGAACACGTTCGCCAGGAAATAACTGCTTATAGATTGCTGTAGACTCAAAGTTTAAGACAGCTGCCTTTTTTTCTAACTGATAAGTTTGAAACACAGACTGGCCCGCAGAGAGAACCAGTATAACTGCTGTTAATGCCGCGACCTTTCGCCAGGGTTTAAGCCCCATTAGCCTGGGTGAAATTCGTTGCCACTGACCGTGAAGCAGATTAGTGGACTGATTGATAGCAACAGGCGCCAGTGGTGCTAATGGTGATGTTGGTGTGGGTTTTACGGGTGTAATCAGTGGGTTTTCAATGGGGGACAATGACTGAATAGCCATGTCTTCGTTGCTGGCTTTGAGGTGGTTGAGACAGACAGACAGCCACGAAGGATCACAGTGACCAAAGTTCAGGGTATTTTGTTTGAACAAAATGCTGTTATTTATTTCAGTCAATGTGCAGGTATCTCCCTCGCAAGGGAGGGCCAAGGCATCGGGTAGCCATTGGTGAGAGCTCAGGTCTGCTTGTTCGAGCCACGATTGCCACAGTGCCATCTGGCTATTGGCGACAAGTGCCAGGCTTATCAATTGACTGTCATTTTCATCGCCTTTATCGCCTTTATCGCCATTGAGCTTTTGCTGGTGGAGCACGGTAAAATGGAGATTTTCAACATCTTCACAGAGTTCTTCCTCCAGTCGCCAGGGCAGTGACTGTATCACTGCAGGCGTGATTCTGCCGCTGACAGTCAGTTGATGGTGTGTCACCTGAGCTGCTGGGACAAGCACAATAACGGTTGTATCCCGCGCTTTTTCAGACAAGACATTTAATTGTGAGGTATTATCGAGTATACCGTGGTTGTCGGTGGCATCTGTCTGCTCAGGCCAGTTCTGCCAGTGTACGGGTTGTTCCGCGTGCTCCGGTAAACGGATAATTAGGTGAGATTTCATTCTACGCCTCCAAATGCGCGGCGTATCACCGACAGTTCATTGTCTTCATTGCGTAACATCAGGCTTTCCATGCGGACTTCAGCATTGTTATAACGGGCAGTGGCTTGAACCTCAAAATAGCTGCTATTAACCGTCAGTAAGTCTTTAGCGTCACTGGTATTGAAGTTTGCCAGTAAGGGGTCTTTTAAAAAATCGTCAACGGATTCCCACACCTTTTTCTTACGTCTGTTTTCGTCAATACCATTACGGTCTTTCAGAATACTCAGTGCCTGATCCACAGGCAGGTTATTACCAAACAGGGCAGCTAGCAGCTCCGGTTGTTTAACAGAAACGGTGTTAACGTTGATCTTTAATTTATCCGTTGGCAGGGCGCACAAATAAGGCATTACCCGGTTAGCCACAGGGGCTGTAACGCCCATTACCGCTCGCCACTCAGAGGCATCGCGCATTAAGGTATGGCCTGCCAGGTAAGGGACTGGTAATGCCTGATAATCGCTATCTTGCGCACCGGGTAAACCTGTCGATTGTTCAGAAACCCAGTTTCGGGTCGAGTGGGCGATGTAGTAACTGTCCTCTATTTCCAGGTATTCAAGAAGTTGCCCAAATGCTTTGATGGCTGGTGAAGGCTGATTGCCATCGGGTATACCAGCGAGGGCATTGAGGTTAAAGCAGGCCTGACGGTCAATGATGTGACCATGGATCTCACCCTGGGGTACGGGAAAAGGCTCAGAGTTTATCGCCCAGTATTGATTAAGGTGAGTCACCCCGGGTTCTTCTTTAAAGCTTTGTTTCAACACTTTACGGGCCAGGTCTTCAGTGGACAAAGCATACCAGCGGGCCTGATCCAGTTGTTGACGACCAGTGACGGTTTGCAGGCGTGTTCTGAACGAAAATGTCAGCTCTGTCACCAGAAACGTCATCAGGGTCAGTGCAAGAAGAACACTCAGTAAGGCAATACCTTGCTGCTTTCTGACAGGAGTGACAGGAATGCTCATTGGGTCGGCTCCTGTGTTTTCCAGGAGGCAGGCAATAAAAACAAGCGTCTGATTTTACCCAGGTTTTCCAGTTCCAGTTCTACAGCAATGGCTTCAGGGAGTTCGTTATTTTTTCCGAGTTGCTTATGCCATTTACCTTTCGCATAAAATTCAAACGTCAACCCGGTAACACCTTCAAGTAATACCCGTCTGGCGGGCGTTGTATTTTCCACCGTATCGAGTACATAGTCGTGCAGGCGCTCTAGTTTATTATCTTTTAACCGGTAAAAGACCCGCTGTAATGTCGAGCGCGGTAAACGGTTATTGGGGTTATGCCAGCCACCGCGAACAAATGTGATGGCCTGGTCATCGGTATCGAGCATGGTGTCACTGGAAAACAGGCTTTGTTCAGAGACCTTACCATTGACTCGTGGGCCACGGTCAATAATCTGCCGAAAATCCTGCTCGATAATTAACAGGGCATATTGCAGTTTCTGCATACGCTCGTGCTGTGCCAAAACAACGTCCCTGTTACGGAGCAGGCTTTGCATAATTTGCCAGGAGGCCAGACTCACTAACGCAAAAATGGCAATGGCTGCCAGCATCTCTATGAGGGTAAAGCCCTTCTGGAAGCGCCAGCGATGGGAATTGTCGTATCGATAGCTCATCCCTGCACCATATACGTTTGCATAATGACCAGTGGGGGGCTTTCCGTGTTGGGACTCTTACGCACTTCAACATCAATGCCGCGAAAATCGTCCTGTGTCGTTTTAACACTACGGGAACGTATATACCAGGTCCGGCCAGCCAATTCCTGCTCTTCTTTTTGCCAGTGTGTGGGGGGCCATTTTTTTAACAGCCGAATCGCCACAAGCTTGTTGTCCGCAACCCAGCTAGCCAGCATTTTTTCTTCTATGATAACGGAGTTTCGAGTGTTCTCACTGGACAGGCCGAGCATTGAAATACCTGCCAGTGCCAGAACAGCCATGGCCATCAGCACTTCAATCAAGGTAAACCCGGTTACTTTCCTGCTTGGACTCATAGGGATGCCCCAGTGCTGTCAGTGACAGTAATACCGCCTTCTTCAAAGACAGTGACACGGTATGCCAGCGCAGTGCCTGTTCGTTGGCTGAAATGAATTTCAGCGGGGGAAAACTCACCGCTGGACCAGATAAACAATGATGGTTTTTTCTGGT
Organism: Candidatus Sororendozoicomonas aggregata; assembly: GCF_031528575.1. Taxonomy (NCBI): domain Bacteria; kingdom Pseudomonadati; phylum Pseudomonadota; class Gammaproteobacteria; order Oceanospirillales; family Endozoicomonadaceae; genus Candidatus Sororendozoicomonas; species Candidatus Sororendozoicomonas aggregata. Next base: position 35,122 of record NZ_JAVLSP010000020.1, on the reverse strand, counting down.
TATTTTTTTCTTCATCGGCTTTATCAAGCAGTGTTTGTATTTGCTGATTGTTCTCCCTCTCCAACGCTCCCCGCCATATACTTTCGCCGGGGTTTACCGAGAGGTTAAAGGCTTCATTTAAGGTAACAGGTTTGAATAAACGGTAACCGACCAATGGTACCCACTGATTTTTTTGCCACCGCAAGAAGGTATACTGATTGTTTTTAATCTCAACGCCAAGCTCTGTACCTGTTGTGATGGCTTTTTCGTGGGCCATATGCAAAAGGGCGGCAAAGCGTCTGGCTTCTGTTCGTAATGCTGTACTGCTATCGTTACCTGAGAGTTCCGGGAGAATGGCAGAGGCTGAAAGCCCTATCAAAATCAACACCAGCATAATCTCCAGCAGGGTAAATCCTGTCTGCTTTATGACTGTGACGTTTGATTGTTTCTGACAGGGCTGAACCATCATTTCAGGCATCCAAATTCCAGTTACCGATATCGTCATCGGTGCCAGCCTGACCATCGAGGCCAGCTGAGAAAATATCGATCGGACCATTTTCACCGGGGCTTAGCAGGATATAATTATTACCCCATGGGTCTTGTGGTAAACGACGAATGTAGCCATTTTCACGATAAGCGCGAGGTTCAGGTGAACCGGAAGGCTTTTTCACCAGTGCTTCCAGTCCCTGCTGGGTTGATGGGTAGGAACTATTGTCAAGTTTGTACATATCCATAGCATTTTCCAGCGCCACGATATCGCTGACGGCCTTTTGATGGTCAGCCTGTTCCTTATTGCCAAGAATATTGGGAACCACCATACTGGCCAGTACCCCCAATATCACGATAACCACCATGATTTCTAACAGGGTAAAACCTGACTGCTGATATTCTAGCGTGTTTTTATGAGTGTGTTGCATAGGAAGAGTTACCTGTCTGTTTTGAAAGATTGCCTGTTTATTTTCTGGTTAACCATTAACCAGCGACCATGGAGTTCAGGTCGAGCATTGGCGTCAAAATAGCCATGACGATAAATAAAACGACACCAGCCATTAGTACAATTAATAAAGGTCCAAAGACGCCTAGAGCAATATTAACCTGTGACTCAAACTGTTGATCCTGGTTATCAGCAGCCCTGCTCAGCATGGCAGTCAGTTCACCGGATTTTTCACCACTGGCAATCATATGCAGCATCATGGGCGAAAAGAGCTGGGTTTGCTCCAGGGCACGCCATAAGCTGGCGCCTTCCCGGACAAGGTCTGCAGCTTGTTTCAGGGCATCACGCATATGGGTATTTGTGAGGACATTGGCGGAAATTTTCATACCTTCCAGTAAGGGGACAGCGCTACTGGTAAGAATGCTCAGGGTACGGGCAAACCGGGAACAGTCGATGCTACTGAACACATTGCCGGCCACTGGCGCTTTTAGCATTAATCGGTCATGGCGTATTCTTATTGCTGTTTTTTTTAACATCCGTTGACGTATGACCAGTAATATTAGAATACTTACGACAATATGCAGGCCGTAGTTGCGGGTAAAATCACTGATGGCAATGAGCCATTGAGTCATGGCAGGCAGCTTCTGCCCCATATAGGCAAACTGTTCAATCACAGTGGGTACTACTGTAGTAAGCAGAGCGGTAACAACACCAATGGCAACCAGTGTTAAAATGACCGGATAAATCATAGCCTGCATTAACTGGCCTTTGATTTTCTGACGGTGTTCCGTGTAATCCGCCAGCCGTTCCAGAACCGTATCAAGGTGGCTGGATTTTTCACCGGCGGCTACCATCGCACGGTACAGCGTATCAAAAGCCCTGGGGTAAGCTGCCATGCTGTCAGCCAGTGTTTGGCCTTCCAGCACGCGAGAGCGCACGGATGAAATCAATGATTTCAGATGCGGCTTTTGTATTTGCTGAGCAAGTGCCCGCAGGCATTCTTCTAATGGAATCCCGGCAGCCACCAGTGTCGCTAACTGACGGGTGACTAATGCTACTTCAGAATCAGAAACACGGCGGACAAACAGCGACTTTCGAGGTGTTGTGGTTTCTCCCGATGATTTTTGCTGTTGTTCTTCCGCTTCGTTAATGGCGACGGCAGCAAGCCCGTCGGCACGCAGTTTTTGACGAAGTTGCCGAGGAGAATCGGCTTCCAGTACCCCTTTTTTCTTCTGTCCTTTGTTGTCAAGGGCTTCATAGGTATACACACCCATGGCTATTCCTCCCGGGTGACGCGCAACACTTCTTCCAGGGACGTGATGCCATCACGAACTTTACGGAAACCATCCCACTGAATACTGGCACACTGCTTTCTGACAACTTCTTCTATAAGCTGTTCTGATGCACCATCGTGTATCAATCGACGAATAGTGTCGTTGACAAGCACCAGCTCATGAATACCTGTTCGGCCACGGTACCCGGTAAAATTGCAAGACTCACAGCCATCAGATCTCCATAGGAGTTCATGGGGCTTAAGACTCATCAGTTTAACTTCGGATTCCAGTGGTTGACGCGGTTGACGACAGCCTGCGCAAAGGGTACGAACCAGTCGTTGTGCCAGTACGCCTAACAGGCTCGATGCAAGAAGGAATGGCTCAATCCCCATGTCTCGCATTCGGGTCACCGCACCAACTGCCGTATTGGTGTGCAGCGTGCTCAGAACGAGGTGGCCGGTTAATGATGCCTGTATAGCAATTTCGGCAGTCTCCAGGTCTCGAATCTCACCAATCATAACGACATCAGGGTCTTGTCGCAGAATCGCGCGCAGTCCACGGGCAAAGGTCATGTCGACCTTGGGGTTGACCTGTGTTTGTCCAACACCTTCAAGGTCATACTCCACGGGGTCTTCAACGGTCATGATGTTGCGATCAATGCTATTGATAGCGGTGATGCCAGCATAAAGTGTCGTACTTTTACCCGAGCCGGTGGGGCCTGTGACTAATAAGATCCCATGGGGTTTTTTCAGCAGTTCACTGATATCGTCACAGATGCTGTTGGTCATGCCCAGGCTGGATAGATCCAGTTGGACGCTGCTACGGTCGAGCAGCCGCATAACAATCCGTTCGCCGTGGCGCGATGGCAGGGTGGATACTCGAACATCCACTGCCCGGCCACCAAGCTTCAGAGAAATACGACCATCTTGCGGTAAGCGCTTTTCAGCAATATCCAGTTTCGCCATCACTTTGATACGGGATACCAGTACCGCAGCCAGTTTTCGCTGGGGGCGTAGAATTTCCCGCAGAACCCCATCAATACGAAAGCGGACGAGCAGTATATTCTCGAAGGTCTCAATATGAATATCAGAAGCACCTTCTTTAATAGCTTCACCCAGCATGGCATTAATCAGACGAATAATGGGAGCACCATTGTCAGCCTCCAGCAGGTCTTCGTTTTCTGGCAGTTCTTCTGCCAGCGAATGGAGTTCTTCATTATTGCCGATGTCGTTCATTAACTGTCGTGCAACTGAAGAGTCTTTTTGATAGTGCAGCTCAAGGCGTCTTTCAAAGTCATTGTCAGCTAGTGTCTCAACTATAAGCCGATCACCTACCCGCCGACGGATTTCCATCAGGGCGGCAAGGGTCGGTTCTCCTTTAGTGAATACGCAGGATTGTCCCTGCTCATCAGTTGTCAGGAACAGGTTAAACTTGCGGGCATAAGCAAACGGGATTTCTATTCCCAGCGCTATAGCATCACTGGGCAGCGCTTGTGTCATTGGCTGAGTCCTCATTGGTGCCCATGATAGGTTGCTCTTCTTTGTCACCAATACTGTTCATGCGTTCGTTGGCCTGTTGCAGGGAATCTGACCCCATTTTTTTGCGGGCAGTGTTAAACCAGGCTTCAGCATCAGAAGGGTCTTCGGGTAGCAGAGGTGTTTCAGCTTCAGGTAACAAGGGAATACCTTCGCTTCTCTTATCAAGCTGTGCCGCACGCATTAATGTGTATTTTCGTCCAGCTATGGAGGTCAGTGACTCATCATCTCGAACGATGGTCGGACGGATAAAGACCATCAGGTTGGTTTTTGATTTCACGCTGTTTGTTGAACGAAACAGCTGTCCAATGAAAGGAATATCACCAAGCAGGGGTATTTTAGACACGCTGTCGTTAACCTGTTCCTGGATCATTCCCCCAAGAGCAATGATCTGGCCGCTTTTCACTTGAACAGCTGTTGTTATTTCCCGTTCCGAAATCTTGACATCAACATCTGTTGTACCATTAAGTCCGGAGGTTGTTTGTTTGATATCAAGGATGACAGAGTCGCCTTCATTGATCTGTGGGGTCAACTCGAGCATAGTGCCGACCTTGTGACGCTCAACGGTCTGATAAGGGTTTGAGTTGCCATTAGACGAAGCCTGAGAGCCTGTCAGCAAGGGTACATCTTCTCCCACCATAAAAGTGGCCTTTCGATTGTCCAGTGTCATCAGGCTTGGGCGGGCCAATACGTTAGAATTTTGATCCGTCGCTACAGCCTGTAAAAAGGCGGTAAAGTCACCAGCAGAGATGCTGACTGCCGCACCGCTAATCTTGCTCAAGACACTGGCAAGGGGTTCCAGATTCCCTGATTCCGTTGTTTCATGTACTTCCCCATTGTCATCTATCACTGTACCTTTCTTGTCTTCTGCCTCTCGGTTTGCATAAATAAGCTCTCCTATAGGAGCGCCAAAATTGTTAAACTGCATCATGGTTGAACCATCTTCATTGGCAAATTGAAAACCCAAACTTGCGGCATTACCCTCTGATACTTCCACAATCATGGCCTCAACGATAACCTGTGCCCGACGGATATCCAGTTGTTTGATGACTCCCTCTATACTCCGCATCACATCGGGTTGCGCAGACACTATCAAGGAGTTTGTGCCTTCGTGGATTTCAATACTGAAATTTTGTAAGCCCGGAGCAGAGGCTCTAGTGGCAGCGGCACTTTTTTCGTTCTGTACACTTTTTCCAACACTTTCGAGAACGGGCTTTAAGTCTTTGGCTTTGGCATAGTTCAGATAAAAGACACGGGTATTGCCCGTCGACTCCTGTTCGGCATCCAACTGTTCCGCCAGCGCCGTCATTCGCAGCAGCATCTCGGGACTGCCACTGAGAATCAGCTGGTTTTTGCTTTCATTGCCGATGATAATAGGCGGGTTAGAACCTGGTCTTTTTCTGCCCTTGCCGGAGTAAATAGTCTGAAGAATGTGTGCCATTTCTGACGCGGAGGCATGTTTTAATGCCACAATTCTGGTGCTTTCCAGCCCGGCTTTATCAACGCGGCGAACCACCTCAGCCAGGCGTTGCAGGTTGTTGGCACGGCCTGTCATTAACAGGATATTAGAAGGATCGTAATGGACGACGCTGCCGGTGGAGGTAATCATTTGCCGCAGCAGCGGTGAGAGTTCTCGCACAGGGACATTCTTTACAGGTACTACCCAGGTTTCGACCTCATCGCCCTTACTGTTACTACCTGGATCACCAACAGGAATTGCAGATGTTTTTGAATCCTTTTCCTGTATGACCTTTATTACCCCGTTTTGCTCTGAGATTGCGGCAAAGCCGTATACGTCAAGAACACTAAGGAAGAACTGATAGTACTGTTCTTCATTTAATGTGTCGTAAGATCGTACAGTAATGGTTCCCCGCACTTCAGGGGAAATAATGATGGTGCGATTCAGATTTCGGCTAACGGTGTTGATAAATTCTTTGATATCCGCATTCTCGAAACTGGCAGAATATTGCCGACTCAGATTATACGCAGGGGGCGAGACGGGCTCATCGGCAGCGTTAACCACAGCTGGGGCGCTGGCGATGCATATTCCAGCGGTCATCGCCCTGATGCTTGAGGTCAGTCGGGAATAGGCTGGCATGAATGCTTTACTTCTTATCATGAGGCAATGTCAATCTGGTAGATCTTACCTTCCCGCTCAATGGTCAGGGAAATAGTGTTAAGCTCTGGCAGGGAGGTGATGATTTTCATGGCTTCGCGATGATTGGTAAGATCGTGTCCATTTATCGCAACAGCCACATCTCCGGCTTTAAGTCCGAGCTGTGTAAAAAGTTCAGGTTTTTTCGCAGGTGCTATGCGGTAGCCTTCTAATGCACCATTGGCTAATGCAGGCGTGATTTGAATGATGTCAGATAATAATGCCGGATTTTCGCGAACCCTGGCGATAGCCTGCTTTACGGATTGTGGTGTTGGCCGGATGCTGTAACCTGGCTGCTGGTTCTCTTCATCGGGGTACATCAACAGGGATTCAAGCTGGCCATTGTTCAGGAGTATTACGCGATCAGGGTAAATCTCATACACCTTGGCGCGAGTGCCTTCGAGGCTCTCACCTATGCGGTAGGTTGTATCGTTGCCCTGGGTTTTAATAATGGCCAGAGAGTGTGACTGCTCAGCACTATAAACGACACCGGTTAGTTGCGCGGCAAGGCGCGTGACTGAAACGTTTTCTGGCGCGATCTGTGGCTTGATATTTTCTGTAGGTGGTTGACCAAAGAGGTGCAGATTATTAAGGCTTGCATAAGATGATGAGTGTGGACCGGGGACTGAAGAAACCGTTGCCTGCCAGTGTGGGTGGACAGGTTTCTGCGGGACTAACTGCCAAGTGAGTTCAGCCAGTTGTCTGGCCAGGATGATAACCAGAAACAGTGTTGCCATAAGAGCCCATTGCTGACCAGATATTTTTTTTATCGTGCGAAGCAAAGGGTTGACGCGCGCAAGCCATCGGGCATTGTTCGTGTGATGTTGGAAGTTTGCTAGCATCAAGTTTCCGTTATCTGCGTCCTCTTGCCAGAGTCATTCCGGCGAGTCGTTTGTTCATTGATATAATTTATAGCTATATCCTTTGAGCTGGCTATTCTGCCTTATTTGTACCTTAGTTAAAATACTTCACTGCCTTCTTTTTTTGTAAGGGATTGTTGGTTGTCTAACATGAATGAGTTGTTTTAACTAGGCTATTACGCTGAGAGCCTGAACAGGAACTCTGCGGTGAAACGCCTCGCAATAGCAGGCTTTACCCATCACTTCGTCTTTTTTGATGTTCAGCTTGCCATACTTATTTCAGTCGCCAGGAGCCTGTCGGACTTATGCTTTCGAGCATAAAATTCAGTAGGGCAAGTTAGAATTTTCGATCAATTTGTGCGAATAGTTGACCTATTTAAGCAAATTGATCGGAAATTCTGGCCGCACTTTCTGGATTTTAGGCCGACATTGTCTTAAGTCCGACAGGCTCCCGGAAAAGGCCACGGTGTAAGAAGCTGTTCATACTCTTTTATGCGCTGCAATTGCCGATAAAAGGCGCCTGCCTTGGGCTTTTCTTCGTTACATAGCACCACCTGGCTCTCAGAAAATTGAAAAACAGGCAGGTTTTCTCATGGGTTTTGCTTTTCATAAAAGACCATGAACAACTTCTAAAAAATAATCGGCAAAACGATAACAGGGGTTGGACGTACGTTTTTTCTTGTTAGGGGTGCTATGGCTGGTCCACTGTGGCGAGCTGTTTTCCCACACAATGCTTATTATTCTGGTTTTTTCGCACCAGGCAGTTGTTGTGCAGCCTTGTCAAAGGTGTATGATCCTTTAAAGGCTTCACCTTTATTTTCGATCACAAAACGAGCCTTGTTGACGATCAGAGCATCAGGAAAGTCAGCCCTTTTGCCTTTCACTGTCTTAGATTTCTTGTAGTCGTTCAGCGCCTTCCAGACCACTTGACCATCCTCAAACTGAAGATTAGGCTGTTTGAATAAAGACAGCACTGTTTCAGAGATTTCTTGCCTATTTAAACTGTACTTATTACCTCTGAGAGTCCATAAAGTTTCCACCAGTACCGTGTCAGTAACAAGCACCTTTTCACGGCCTTCTATCAACCTTTCCGCTTGCTCAGTCTGCTCCTGATCGTCCTCAAGGATGAAGCGTAACAACACATTACTATCAATGGCGATCATGGAGGGCACTTTGCAAAGATTCTTCATCAGTCATATCACTCTTTACTTTAATGTGCTTCATAATGCCTTTTGCAGCACCTTTTTCCTTTTTGATAATAGTAAGCTGCCCATCAGCAACAAAGCTTTCTACTTCATCACCAGGTTGAATATCAAGCTCATTGCATAGGTTGGCTGGCAGGGTTATTTGCCGCTTGGCACTGACTTTAGGCATATCTTCAACTCTTTACATTTAACACATGGTAAAGGTAGCCTAATTCTTTACTTTATTCAAATGGTAAGGAATAATTTATAAATTTCTCATCTTTATCTGCCTTTTTCACTTAGAAGCAGTCTTAAAAGTCTGCCCGTAGCGAGGACTGCGAGAAATGGAGGATAAAAAGTCGCTTTTGTGAGGAGAATAGCGGGACTATTTGACGAACAAAAGCGGCTTTTTAGACCCATTTATCGCAGCCGCAGTAGGAGCATGACTTTTAAGACTGCTTCTTATACAGACAGAAGCCAAAAGCGGCTTAATTAACCCTTCCTGATCCGTACCAGCCTCCAATTCCCCTCGTATTTCAGCGTCAGTATCCTGTGCCTTTTTCAGCTCTTTTCCCGGATTTGGAGAAAATGAGCACCAGCAAAATTGATACCTGCAAAAACAAATTAACGGTGGAGCGTGGGCGGTGGTTAGACCCGTATACATCGTCAGCTCAAAGAAGGCCGGTGTGCCTGGTGGAGAGTCGTACAGGGTATGGAGCTTGGTGCCACTTTTGTTTTTCTGAAAATGTGCCCATTCAAACAGATTGAGATTAACGTCGATGGTTGTTGAGTCAATGAGATGTACTATCTGTTTTTCTACTCTGTTGTTATTTCCCAGTCAAACCTCTCTGCTGACTCGTGAGCTGTTTTTTTGGGAATTTTCCCTATTAGTATACAGGTGATGCTCATGTACTCTGGAATATTCAGCAATGAAAAGCTACGGGAAAGGTTTGAAAAAGAATTTTTACCGTTCTCATTATAAACGGGCATAATAAAAATGAGTTGATATTGACAGGTTTCTTTTTCATTTATGTTGAAGGAAGCCTCAAATAAATGGACTGTTCTTGTCAATAGGGTATTAAAGGCGGTTCTGCTATGGTCTATAGTGGATATGCCATAAGAAATATTGCCGCGCGTTTCTTTTTTTACAAATTGGATGTTTGATGGCGTGAGAATACAGAGAATTTGTTCAAGTGCTTTCTTTCTTTTATAGGTATATAATTCACTCATTTTATTGGGTTCCAGAAAAAGGAAGCGTTCTTCATTATTATCTATGACTGAATCTACGTCATATTGACCGTCGGTGTTACTTTCGGGTTGTTTTATCCAGCCAGGCCACCGTTGATTTTCCAGTGGCAGCATTGCAGTTTTATAAGCGGCCCTGGAAAAAGGATTCTTTGAAAAATGAGGTTTGTCATATTTCGCTGGCACCGCTATTGCCAGTATGCTACCTTTGGGAATTAATGTGATTGCCCCCTGATCATCTATAATCCATTCATCCCTTATAAAACGAAACAGGTTTTTTTCCGTTGTTATGATTATTTTTTTACCGCTTTCACGTGTGTAGAACTTATCGTCAGCACTCAGCGTGTTAAAAAAACAAAAGGAAAACAATAGTAAGGCCATATTTTTTATCTGGCTGAAAACAGTGTTTATCATAGAACAACCTTACTTCTTTCTTTACTTGTTTGAAAATAAAATCATATGCTCAAAGCAATCACGACAGTATTGTTTATCGTTGGTTTATTTATAGCTTGTTCTTGTTTTCTGTAAAGTAGTGCTGTTTCTTAAGGGTCAATTGATTAATGGCGAATTGGCTGTGTACAGGTTTTGAATAAGAAGCGGCGGTTAAATCTGGATTCAGGGTACAGGGTTGATACCAATGGCCTATGCTAGGAGCCTGATCAATTTATCGCAACCGCAGTAGCGCAGTCTATTCTCGTACAGGCTCCTAGCTACGCTATTGTGCTGATAATTTGAACACAAGTACTATTTTTAAACGCCTCGCAACAGCAGGCTTTATTTGCCGTTTCTACCCTCAGGCGCCCCCTTGCCATGCCCATTTCGCCAGTTAGAAAAAGCCGTTGGTATGAGAAGCAGCCTTAAAAGTCATGCTCCTGCTTTCCTCACAAAAGCGACTTTTTATCCTCCATTTCTCGCAGTCCTCGCTACGGGCAGACTTTTAAGACTGTTTCTGAGAAGCCGTTTTGAAAGCTGTAACCGCTGCACTACGGCAGGCGGTTACGTTTCTGGCACGTTACCCCGCCACCATCAACCGAACCGCATCCAGTCGCAACAGGGCCTTTTTCAGGCATTGATACCCCTCGGCTGCCCGCTGTTTAAGATGTTCTATCTCTTCATCGCGCACATTGGGATTAACGGCTTTCAGCGCTGCCAGTCGCTTAATCTCGTCAGCAACATCCGCCAATAGTGCCTGGCAGGCAGAAGCAACAATGCCTTCAACGGATGTCTTGACGGAGGCTTCTGCTTTGTCCAGCAGTTTAAGGATGGGCTTTCGCTGTGCTTTAACCAGTTTTTTTGCCATGCCTTTTTTTAGCGGGTGAAGTTGGGCATTGAGGGTGTCAAAAGCCACTTTCTGCGCCAGGTCATTCATACCTGGGTCAATGAGGCAGCGTACCGGCGTGGCTGGCAAATAACGATCCAGTTGCAACGTCTTATCACCACTGGCTTCTACCACATAAATGGCCTCTAACATCATGGTGCCGGGTTTTAATGCCTTGTTCTTCAACAGCGCAACAGCTGTGTTACCCATATCACTGGTTAACACGATGTCCATGGTATCGCTGACCATGGGATGCTCCCAGGTTAAAAACTGCATGTCTTCACGGGACAAGGCCATGGCCCTGTCGAAGGTAACCGTGACACCATCAGCAGGCAGTTCAGGGAAAGCCGTGACCATATGGCTACCGGGGCGAACCACCAGGCAGTGTTTTGAGTGGTCTTCCGCTTCCACGCCAAAGCTTTCAAAGAGCTTTTCCATGAAGCGCTTTAACTGCCTGGGTTCTTCTTGTTCCTTGATAGCGTTGATCATATCTTCATTGGAAGACAGGCCGCGGGAATTAAGCTCGAGCAGTCGATCCCGGCCGTTGTGGAGATGGGCTTTCAACGCATCGTTTGTCTTGCGTGTATCGTCAATCAGTGGCTGTAGATCAGCATCACTGATGGCAGCACAAGGAAGCAGCAGAGGGGTCAGGGTCTCGTGGAAATGCTGGTGGACACTGTTGCCTGTTGGGCAGGTGTCAGCAAAGGCATTGAGTCCGTGGTGGTACCATTGGTATAACACTGACTGTGCTGTTTCTTTAATATACGGTACATGAATCTTAACGGTTTCTGACTGTCCGATCCGGTCCAGGCGGCCAATGCGCTGTTCGAGCAAGTCCGGGTGTTCGGGCAAGTCAAACAATACCAGATGATGGGCAAACTGGAAGTTACGCCCTTCACTGCCAATTTCCGAACACACCATAATCCGGGCGCCGTATTCATCAGCAAACCATGCGGCGGCACGGTCACGCTCGACAATAGTCATGTTTTCATGGAACACTGCCGTTGGAATCCCTGACAGAATACGCAGGGCATCTTCCAGGTCAAGGGCCGTGGTTGCCTTAGAGCAGATGACCAGCACTTTTTGCTTTTTCAGCAATTTGACCAGGTTGATCAGCCATTCGACCCGTGGGTCAATCTTCCACCAGGGGTCCATATCATCTACGGTGATGTGTGCCTGATAGGCCAGCTCAGGGCATAGGCTGAAGTGGATCTGCTGCTCAGCTTCGCGCTCTTCTTCCAGGGCAATCTGGTAAAGCTCGGGCAAAGGTTGTGGATAAGCCTGAACCACCCGGCCAGGGAATCCACCCACAGTCGTACGGGTATTCCTGAATAAAACCCGTCCAGTGCCGTGGCGATCAAGCAGCTGACTTAACAGCTGATGCTGAGCCGACGCCTGCTCTTCGGGGGTGCCAGTCTCAAATTGAGTCAATAGAGGCTTGCAGCTTTCGCCAAGAAAGTGCGTCAGGTCTTTTCTGGACTGTTCAGATAGTGCGCTGTTATCCAGCAAGTGCTGCACAGCATTGGCCACTGGCTCATAGGCACTTTCTTCGGCTTTAAAGGCTTCCAGGCTATGGAAACGGTCCGGGTCAAGAAGCCGCAGGCGGGCAAAATGGCTTTCAATGCCCATTTGCTCAGGGGTTGCTGTTAGCAAAAGGAGTCCGGGAATCCGCGTGGACAGGTTCTCAATACAGCGGTACTGGGTACTGGGTGCTTCATCGGACCAGACCAGGTGGTGTGCTTCATCGACAATCATTAAGTCCCATCCAGCGGCCAGAGCCTGCTCTTGCCGGGCAGGGCTGTCGCACAGAAAATTCAGGCTGCACAGAATCAACTGCTCGCTGACAAAGGGGTTGTCTTCAGTCATGCTGTTGCAACGGGCTTCATCAAACAAGCTGAAGCGCAGGTTGAAGCGTCGGAGCATCTCTACCAGCCATTGGTGCTGAAGGGTTTCCGGTACGACAACCAGTACCCGGGAGGCCCGGCCACTGATTAGCTGTTGATGCACAATCAAGCCCGCTTCAATGGTTTTGCCCATACCGACTTCGTCGGCAAGCATGACCCTGGGGGCATGGCGGTGAGCCACTTCTCGGGCTATATGTAGCTGGTGGGGAATCAGGCTGGCCCGGGGGCCAATAAGTCCTCTGACCGCTGACTGTCTCAGGCGATGGTTGTGTCGCAGGGTTTTGTAACGCACAGAATAATTGCTGTTCTGGTCGATTTGACCAGCCAGCAGGCGATCCTGAGGTTTGTTAAACCGGATAAAGTTTCCCAGGCTGGATTCGGGTAGCTCTCTGGGTTGCCCATCATCGAGCACACCGGTATAGGTTAAAAGACCCTGATCTTCAGCAACGTGGTTAACAGTGATAGTCCAGCCTTCATGGCTTTCGACCTTATCACCTGGATTAAATTGTACCCGTGTCAGTGGGCAGTTATTAACAGAATAAGTGCGCATCTCTCCCGTTGCGGGAAAAAAGAGCGTGACCATGCGACCGTCGAGGGTGAGCACGGTGCCCAAGCCCTGTTCGGTTTCAGTATCGCTGATCCAGCGCTGTCCAGGAACGAAACTCGTCATGTTTTGACTGCTGACCTTGCCAGACAAAAGTGGACTATATTAGCGGATTTCATTGCCATAACGCCATAGGGATGACCGAAGTGAAAAGTGTAACAGATAAGGTGATGTTGGCAAAAAGCCTGAAGGGGGCGATTGGATGGAATGGGACTGGCGTGGGCGCTTAATGTGGCGTGTTGGTGCAGGTTTTTTAGCGCCAGCCGATAGTTGGGGGAAAACGGTTCGCTTAACAAATTATTCAATAGCTTTTTCTGGCTACCGTAATGAGCATGGCAAGCTGAACGGCGGCAATGAAGGGCAAGTGTTCAGGTTGTCAGCACAATAGCGCAGTTAGAATTGACCATTGGTATACGTCCGGGGGGAATTATGGGGGGTTCAATAAGGCCAGGGGTTGTCGCGCAAGAAGCATTTCACAAGCACCGTGAGGAAGGTGGGGGGGTTTTTTCAGGCGTTGGGGTCTGGGCAGGCACGTATGTAAAGGCTGCTGTCGGGTCGAAAACGAGGCTGGCTTCCCACGGGAAGCCCTTCTTTGATAAAAAGCGTTTACTTGGCAGAAAGGCGGCACCTGAGCCTGCACGGAGAGTGAGCGCTAACCAACGGTTTGAGCTGCAAAAAAGGCCTGTTCACTGCCCAGCTTTGTTTACAGGCAATAAACCTGTCCCTTTAACGCGTAAAGCGATACTTCAGCATGTCAGTTTTTTAAGGAAACTAGAGGCTATTGCCATGGAGGCAAGGTGCCTCGCACGTCATGAGAAAGAGACTTTGTTGCAAACCCACCTGGCAGACTTGTATGTCACGCTCACTGACTGGCAGGATATTCCTCCGGAACAAGGTGTTGCCCTCAGGGATCAACTGGCGGCGTTGTTGCTTGGCGGTGACAGTATAACCCATGAAGACCTTTGTCGGATAATCCCGATTGAGCAGGTTCCCGAGACCCTGAAGCATGGAGAAAAAAAACGAAGCATCGCTGAAATAATGCACGGACGCCAGGCTGATCGGGGTGTTGCCTACAGAGGTGTGCTTTCTGTTGAGCTAACAGCGAGTGAGGCCGTTCAGGAAGCTATCACTTTTGCTAAACAAAATGACATTGCCCGTTTCAGACATGATCAAAAAGTATCGGCCCCAGAGCCGGTCACTCAACCAAAAAGGGGTAAAAGAGAAAGCCATGGTAATGATTCAGTCTTACCGCCACGGAAAAAACGACCAGAACCGATCAAACGGACACGGCACGAAAACGGGCATGTATCACCTGATACCCGAAAAAAACCGACCGTAAAAAAACAGGATACCGCCGTGGAAGTCAGGCCAAAGGCGTCAGCGTGGCAGGAAGATTTTGAGGATATAGAGCAGCTTGCTCATCTCGGTGAACAGCGTCGCTTGAAAAAACATCTCGATACCGTATTGAAAGTAGAAGCGCGAATAGTCCACCTGCAGCAAAAAAAACAACCCACATTGAAAACCGCCTCGCCCGAATTCCGTCAACTTGAAGCCCTGGTAAAGCGGTGGATGCAGCTTAACCCAGAGAAAAGTGTCAGGGCGCGAGATGAGCTGGAACGCTGCCTGATGGCGAGCAAGCGGATTGGCTACCTGAAGGTCAGTGAACCTGCCGCAATTGTGGGTCTCAGTCATCAGCGCCCCATAAGCGGGCTTTTTCAAGAGCTGATTGATGCAGGGGATACTTGGGTTCAGCCACCTCTGGTGTCTGTTTCCCCTTCACCTCAACAGGATAGCGACTCCGGTAGTGACGCTGATGGCGAGGATAGCGGGTATGGGTCTTTAGAGGATGCCGAAGCGCTTTCAGGGAATGATTCTGACTCCGATGATGAGGAGCTAACAGCCGTTTATCAGAATTATGCTCGCGTTCTTGATGAAGATGAGGAAGGGGATGAAGACCGGGATGCCTTGGGGGAGTTGATAAACAGAGAAGGTGAGCTGAATTCACTGTCCAGGCTGGCAGTGGCAAATCAAGCAGAAGTTAGTGGGCCCCCCTTGCTCAACAGTTCAGGAGCCATTGATGAAGACCGTGAAGAAAAAGCATTCAGGCAGTTGCTGGAAAAAGGACGTCCCCCCACAAACATGCACCCTTCCCACAAAGAAGTAGAGCGCGGCTCTTTTAAAAAAGACGTCTCACTTAAAGCCGCGAAAACAAACCAGGCACACTGGGTGGCTGTGGACAAGCTCGAAAGAGTGATCATTATGACGATGCAGCAAGCGGAGGTAATGACCACCGATACAATAGTGGAGGGCATAGAAAAAAGGTGGAGCAAAGCCCTTTACCGAAAAGCGGCCTGTCGGGTGCTCGAAGAAAAAACAGGTCAACGTCTTGATGCTGATAATGTAGAAACCATCGATGACGAGATAGCCCAGGCAATAAACAGCCTGGAGTGGGACGATTACGAAAGTGAGTACCGTGACGCCCTGGTTAAGGCTGTTGAGGCAATGGCGTGGGAAACGTTTTGCCAGATTGCTGAGAGTTGGGAAAAAATACCCCTGCCGGATGATAAGGATTTTTCAGAAAGAAAGGCGCTGTTCCAATGGCTGATAGAAAACATAGAAAATGGCTCTCTGACAAGTGTGAGGGATTTTTACCACAGCAGAGGTTTTGGCGATAAAATTGACGCCATTAAACAGCGCTTGTCTGCCCCGTAGATTTTCCTGGAAGCTGTTCGTGGCCTTTTGTAAAAAGCGCAAAGCAGGCGACCTTCATTGGCGGTCGCAGCTCACAACAGGGTTTGCGACAGCTTTTTAACGAATTCACCGTCTGGTATTTCAGGTGTTTGCCCGGTTGCCGGTTTTTTGTTTTTCTGACTGCTCCCACAAAACTTCGCCTTCCCATTGCCTTGCAGCGTGCCTGGCCAGTACAAACAGTAAATCAGAAAGCCGGTTGAGAAACTGTAATAACGGCGCATTGATGGCTTCACCCGCTTCTTTGGCAGCAATCACCTGTCGTTCAGCGCGACGGGAAACGGTGCGGCACATATGACACAGGCACGCCAAACGTGAGCCGCCAGGCAGGACAAAGTTTTTTAGTGGTGGCAGCTCTTTATTAAATTCATCAAGGGTGGTTTCCAGTTCAGTGACAAAGTGCGCCTGAATTACTTGATAGCCGGGCATAGCCAGCTCACCACCCACATCAAAGAGCCGATGCTGTAGTGTCTGGATGGGCTTATGCAGTTTATCGTCAGCAGGGCAAGTGTCTTTGAGTTCCTGTACCAGCATACCGACCCAGCTATTGAGTTCATCCACTGCGCCAATGGCCTCAATACGAGGGTGGGTTTTGGCGACACGGGTGCCTTCACCGAGGCTGGTGGTGCCTTTATCGCCGGTACGGGTGTAAATTGTAGACAGGCGGTCAGGTTCTTTATGACTGCTCATTGTTTATATCCCCTTGCCGTAACTTTTGCTGGTGTAATCTGGCTCAATAATGCCTGAGCGGCGATTAATCACAACGGTTAACTGGAAAAACAGGTTACACAGCCTATTGGCAAACCGGTGTAACACATCGGGTACGTCATGGTGACCTTCTTTGTCAATAAAGACCATAAAGCGGATGGCCTTTTTGGATTGTGAACGACAGCTGTGCAGCAGTTGAACCGCTCGCCCGCCCCTTGGGAGAATGAAGCCGTTGATCTGGCCGTCAATCTCTTGTTGATAGTGATCAAAATACCCGGCCAGCCATTGGATGTCTTGTTCAAACACCGCTTGTTTACCCCGGATAGAAGCATTGAGGTGGAAGATTTTAGGCTGGAGCAGGGTGAGAAAATCAATAAGATCCGTAAAGCGGTCCTCACCTTCAAGTTCAGAAATAATCCCACCCACCGTGGCGCACAGTTCATCGGTGATGATCTCGAAATCGCACAGGGGAGAGTGCTCGTAAATAAAGGGATAGCACAGTTCGCGGATATCACCGGAATATTTTAAGGGCATGGTTTTCTCGGGTTATGAAAATCGTTAATGGTCAGATCAAGTGAACGACGCCAGCAAATAGCGAGCCTGCCATTAATCGGCTGGCGCTATTATGGCTGGTAACGGACAATAATCCCTGCTAATCCCATGGTTTTCTCAAGATCAGCCTGTGCTGCTTTTAACTCGTCAGTACGCGCTTGTGGCCCCACATAAACACGATAAAGCGGACTTCGCTTTTCCCTCACCTGTTTTCTTGTGTAGGCGTTATACCCTTTTGACAGGAGCTTTTGCCGCAAAACCGCCGCATTTTTTTTCTGGAGGAAGGAAGCGACCTGTAACGACCAGGCTTTCAAATGCCCTTCCTTATCCAAACCGGGCTGTTCATCGGGGTCAGCAACAGGCTTTTCAGCAATGACCTCTGTGCTGATTGGATCAGCTGGGGTGTCGAGCTGCTTGACAATGGCAGGCTCCGCAGGCGTCGGGTTCGGTGGCACCATGTCAGCAACGATCAACGGATGACTATTCCCTCCATGGAATAATGCCGGAGCGGACATAATCAACACGGCCACCAGGACAATGGCTCCAATCAGACGTCGCTTCAATCCCTGACTCACGTTGCACTCCCAAATCGTTTAATTCAGTTCTTTTCAACCAGTGACATCACGGCAGCTACCGTCATAAAAGAGCCGCCTACCAGCACCAGGTCTCCCGGTTCTGCCTCATTCACTGCCTGGTGAAAACCACTGACCACATCACTGGCCGTATTAATCAAAGCCTGCGCGCGAGACAGGGCACCACCGAGCGCCGCCACGGATAACCCCCGGGGAGAGTCAAGTGCGGCAATGGTCCAGCGATGAATCTGCGCCGACAACAAATCAATCACGCTGACATGATCTTTGTCACTGTACATTGCCCATACAGCATGTATTTTTCCCGTCACGTCAGCACGCTTTAGCTGGTTGGCCAGGCGCTCAACGGCCTGTGGGTTATGGGAAACATCCAGTAAGACATCAATCAATTGCCCGGAGGCATTACGCCATTGCAGCCTTTGCGCGCGCCCCACAAGCGTCACGGCTTTAAGTCCTGCTTCAATGGACGTTCTTGTTACCGGCATCGGCAAAAACTGAAGAGCCTGTAATGCGGTGGCGGCATTGTCAAGCTCAAGCGCTGGCAATGGCAGGCCATTGTGTTCAATACGCCCACCCTCAGCCGATTGCCCAGACCAGAACCATTGCTCACCTTTTTGCTCAACCCTGAACTCATGCCCCCGACGAAAAAGCGGTGCTTTAACAGCCAGGCTTTTTTCCAGGACACTGAAGGGCATGGACTGATCACCATAAATAGTTGGCCGCCCCTCGCGCATAATACCGGCTTTTTCTTTACCAATGGCCTCCAGGGAATACCCCAGGTAGTCCTGATGATCGAGTCCAATTGTCGTCATCACCGACACATCCGGGTCAATCACATTCACCGCATCGAGCCGGCCACCGAGTCCTACTTCCAGAATAAGATAGTCTAACGGCTGGAGCGCAAAGCAATACAGCGCTGCCAGAAAAGCGTTTTCAAAGTAGGTTAAAACCGTGGCCCCGCGACAGGCATGGATGGCATTGAAAGCCTCACAAATCGGCTGATCCGCCACTGCCTCACCGTTCACGCGAATACGCTCATTAAAGCGTAGGAAGTGGGGCGAAGTGAACACACCGACAGTATGACCATTCGCCCGCAAGATAGCTTCCAGAATAGCCGCTGTAGACCCTTTGCCATTAGTACCAGCCACTGTAATGACAAAGGGGGACGGTCTGAGTAACCCCATCACTTCAGCAATAACACGGATACGATCCAGTCCGAAGTCCATTTCCTGCTCAGGGTGAGTATTCTCCAACCAGCGCAACCACTGCGACAGGGCTGAAAAGCCTTCAGCTGGTACAACATTACTCATGATCTGATGGCTTCCTCGTTTTCATCAGGGCTTGGGGCTTCCTGATTCTCCGGGACTGCTTCTGTAAAACAGGAGTCCGCCTCCTCGGTCACACCCTGTAACTTACGAAGCAACCGGGCCAGGGTGTCTCGCATATCCTTTCGCGCCACAATCATATCCAGCGCACCGTGTTCAAGCAGAAATTCACTGCGTTGAAAGCCTTCAGGCAACTTTTCACGAACCGTCTGCTCAATAACCCGCGGACCGGCAAAGCCTATCAGTGCCTCTGGCTCAGCGATATTGATATCCCCCAGCATGGCCAGACTGGCAGATACACCGCCATACAAGGGGTCTGTCATCACTGAAATGTAGGGAATACCCGCCTGCTTCATTTTCTCCAGTACCGCGCTGGTTTTAGCCATCTGCATCAGGGAAAACAGGGCTTCCTGCATCCGTGCGCCACCACTGGAAGAAAAGCAGATAAAGGGGATTTTCCGCGCAAGGCTCCGCTCCGCCGCCAAGGCAAATTTCTCGCCCACAACCGATCCCATGGAGCCACCCATAAAACTGAATTCAAAAGCACAAGTTATCACCGGTCTCCCCTGGAGCGTCCCTTTTATCGTCACCAGGGCATCTTTTTCTCCGCTGTTTTTTTGTGCCGCGCTCAAACGATCCCG
Source organism: Candidatus Sororendozoicomonas aggregata (assembly GCF_031528575.1). Classification (NCBI taxonomy): domain Bacteria; kingdom Pseudomonadati; phylum Pseudomonadota; class Gammaproteobacteria; order Oceanospirillales; family Endozoicomonadaceae; genus Candidatus Sororendozoicomonas; species Candidatus Sororendozoicomonas aggregata. The sequence goes on along the minus strand of NZ_JAVLSP010000020.1, from coordinate 15,566 downwards.
GTATTTTTTACTGTCTTTAAAGCGGAGCTTATCCACAGGCTGCATATCGGCATTCAGTTCTTCCCTGCCGTCCTTATCCAGAAAGTAGTCGAGACGGACACGTGCTTTAATCCGCATATGGTGATGACATTTGGGGCATACATCAAGATTACGTTCAAGCTCAGGGCGATAGAGCACTGAATCACACTTGACACACTTTCGCCAGAGCCCCTCCGGCACATTACTGCTGCGCTCACCATTGGCGACCCGGGACAATGAGGGGATGAGTTTATCGACTAACCAGTTGCTCATCAGCGAATCCTGTTGATTGAGGAAAGCAGTGAACCTGACACACAGATTCTCTATGCTTAATGTGTAACATAATGCCAAAAACCGCCCCCAGAGGGTGCTCTGGGGGCGGTTATGTTATACCGTTTAGAAGCAGCTTAATGTTGCTTCTTACCGCCTAGGAGCCTGTTCGAGAATAGCGCCCGTAGCGAGGATCGCGAGAAATTGAGGATAAAAATTTCTGCTTCTGAGGAGAATAGCGGGGCTATTTGATGAAGAAGCAGGAATTTTTAGACCCATTTATCGAAACCGCAGTAGCGCGGTCTATTCTCGGACAGGCTCCCAGGGTAGCTGCATTTCAGAAAACGCCCACAGCCCGCTATCGCGAAGGGAGGAGTCTACCTCGTCAGAAAGTCTTCGCCTTCCCAAGGACGACACGGGTATAGTTTTCATAACTACTAACCCGGATATTTCATAAACATGCTCCTGGCCTTGCTTGCTCCTTGCGGCTCTAAGGGCAGTTTATGAAATATCCGGGCTAAGATTACATAGTCGTTTACGTATCCATCGCGGTTCGCATTTCAGCCAGCGCCCTGGCTGCCTGAGAAATAACAGCATCACCCTTGTCAGCATATTCAGCCAGGGCAGATACCAATACAGAACCCACTACCACGCCGTCAGCTATCTTACCAATCGTCGCTGCTGTCTGGCCATCACGAATACCAAAGCCAACGCCTACGGGCAAATCCGTAAAGCGTTTGATATGCTTCACCCGTTTTGACACAGCATCCACATCCAAGTTGGCAGAACCGGTTACCCCTTTCAAAGAGACATAGTATAAATAACCACTGGCAATAGCGCAGATTTTCTCGATCCGCTGGTCTGGCGTAGTGGGCGCGATCAGGTTGATAATATCGAGCCTGCAATGCGCCAATACGTCTTTCAGGCGACCCGCTGCTTCCGGCGGCAAGTCTACCACCAACACGCCATCCACGCCCGCGGCCCTGGCGCGCTCCGCAAACTCGCCATAGCCCATCATTTCAATAGGGTTAAGGTAGCCCATTAGTACCACTGGCGTGACATTATCTGTTTCCCGGAAGCGTGCTACCATGGCAAAAACGTCAAGCAATGTAACGCCGTGTGACAAGGCCCGCCCATGGGCCTCGGCAATGACTGGCCCGTCGGCCATAGGGTCCGAGAACGGGAAGCCCAGCTCGATAATATCACCACCACTGGCTACCAATTCACGCATAATGGTCACAGTATGGTTCGGGTGGGGGTCGCCAGCGGTAATATAAGGAATCAATGCCTTACGTTGCATGGCTTCCAGCTTTTCAAAACACTGTTTGATACGCATGGTTGTCTCTATTCCTTATACAGTAATGCCATCAATCTCAGCAACGGTATGAATATCCTTGTCACCCCTGCCTGAGAGATTAACAATCAGGGTTTGATCAGAACGCATTTTTGGCGCCAGCTTTTTTATATAGGCCAGGGCATGGGAGGTTTCCAGCGCCGGCATAATTCCTTCCAGCAAGGTAAGGTCACGAAATGCTGCCAACGCCTCACTGTCGGTGGCATACACGTATTCAGCCCGGCCAATATCCTTAAGATAGCTGTGCTCAGGACCGACGCCCGGGTAATCGAGACCTGCCGAGACGGAGTGGCTCTCGACAATCTGACCGGACTCATCGGTCATCAGGTATGTACGATTACCCTGCAGCACCCCTGGTTTGCCTGAGGCCATCCTGGCCGCATGCTTGCCACTGTCAATACCCAACCCGCCGGCTTCAACGCCATAAAGTCTGACCGCCTTGTCTTGCAGGAATTCATAAAACAACCCCATGGCATTGGAGCCACCCCCGACACAGGCTACCAGCGCGTCAGGCAAGCGCCCCGTTTGCTCAAGGCATTGTGCTTTCGCTTCCCGGCCAATAATGCTCTGGAAGTCACGCACCATTTGCGGGTATGGGTGTGGTCCACAAACCGTCCCCAGAATATAGAAGGTGTCATCAGGGTGCGTTACCCAGTCACGCAGCGCCTCATTGATGGCATCCTTAAGGGTTTTTGAGCCGCTTTCTACCGGAATCACCTCCGCGCCGAGCAGTTTCATTCGGTACACGTTCAGTGCCTGACGCTTGACATCTTTAGCGCCCATGTACACATGGCATTCCATCCCCAACCTGGCTGCCACGGTCGCTGTGGCAACACCGTGCTGACCGGCACCGGTTTCGGCGATAATGCGGGTTTTTCCCATATGTTTGGCCAGCAGCGCCTGACCTAGCGCATGGTTGATTTTGTGGGCACCTGTATGGTTAAGGTCTTCACGCTTCAGGTAGATTTGCGCACCGCCTAATGTCTTTGACCAACGCTCGGCATGATAAAGGGGTGAAGGCCGTCCCACATAGTGCTTCAGCTCACGGTCAAAGCGAGCTTGGAAGGCAGGGTCATGCCAGAGTACTTTGTAAGTTTTTTCCAGCGCTTCAATGGCGCTTATCAGGGTTTCGGCCACGTAGCGTCCGCCAAACTGACCAAAATGCCCGGTATCGTCGGGCATGGCGTAAAAGGATTCTTGCAGTGTACGCTGATCCACTAGTTTCTACCTACTGCTTTTATAAAGGCCTTGATTTTACCACTGTCCTTATGACCTGGGTGGGCTTCCACGCCGCTGCTGACATCAACCCCATAGGGTTGGACGGTTTCAATGGCTAACCGCACATTGCCAGCATGCAGTCCCCCCGCCAGAATAACGGGTTTACCGAGATTATCAGGAATTAATCCCCAATCAAAGGCTTCACCGGTGCCTCCGGGCACGCCAGGGGTGTAGCTGTCGAGTAAAAAGCCACTGGCCGAGGCGTAAGGCGCTACCATTTCAGCAACAGGCAAACCGGCACGAACCCGAAAAACTTTAATATAAGGACGGCTCCAGCGATTGCATTGAGTTTCTGACTCGTCACCGTGAAATTGCAAAACACCGAGGGGCACATGGTCTAAAACCTGTTGAATGGTTCGCTCCGTGGCATTGACAAACAGACCCACCAGCGTGGTAAAAGGCGGCATTGCCTGAGCGATGTCAGCGGCCTGTTCAACGGTCACGCAGCGTGGACTTTTTGGGTAAAACACTAACCCTACCGCATCAACGCCGCTGGCCGTGGCGACCAGCGCGTCAGTGACAGAGGTGATGCCGCAAATTTTGATTCGAGTCATTAGCCTCAACCGGCAAAATGGTAAGAAACGGAAGAAAAGACAGGCCATCTATACTAAACCAATACTGCCAAGCATGCATTACCGACGCTTGTAGATAATCAGCCAAGCATGTTCTTTATGCTAATTACGCTAATAAAAAGGTGAATGTCGTGCCTAAACCTGAAATGAATAAACAATTTATTTGCGCTATTTGCGAGAAAACATTTTTACGATCAGACTATCTCACCGCACACATGCGACTGCATTCAGGGGAAAAACCCTACAAATGCCAAACTTGCGGGAAAGGTTTTGCGCAATCGGGCAACTGCAGAATACATGAACGAACCCATACAGGGGTTAAACCCCACCAATGCGATATTTGCGGGAAAAGTTTTACGCAGTCAAGTACTCTCAATAGACATACGCTCATTCATACCGCGGAAAAACATTACAAATGTGGTGCCTGCGGGAAAAGTTACGCGCGGTTCCACGACCAAAAAGAACACAGTATGACATGCCGTGGTTCGTCGAGCACCATCAGCACAAGCACTCAGCCGCTGGACAATGGCGAGGTTGCCATTTGCACAACCCATGAGGTGGAAATAAGTGATACGCTTGTTCTCTCTGCCTCTCATATAACACGCTCAAACGCCAGTGCCACAGTCACTACGCAACACCACCAAGGCGCTGTGGTGACAACGGTTGAGCAAAAACAACCAAACCCTCCTGCGACTATAAATACCAATCCGGGACTCAAAGATCCTGCGGTTGATCCTATGTGGCCTCAGTTCGATACAAAAAATACCGATAGTCCGATAACCTCTGTTTTCTATACGGGTGATATCAATTTCGGCACAGAAAATATACTTGCTGACATACCGGACATTCCAGACATTCCAGATATGACGAATTAATCTGTGCCAATACGCGACGATCAAAACGCATTGACGAATAACTTTTTCTCACCACCGTAGATGCTGATGAGCGAAACCTCGGCGTCGTTGATCAAGCCTGATATCACACCCTGCCAAAATTAATTTTTATGCTAGCTTGTTAATGGGAACGCTCATTAGAATTCAACCCATTAATCAGGAACGCGCTTTCTGAGAGAAAGGAGAATATCGTGCCTAAACCTAAAGTTAAGAAACAATATATCTGCAAAGTTTGCGGGAAATCACTTTCACGTGGGGATCTTCTCAACAATCACATGCGGGGCCATGAAGGTATTAAGCGTTACAAATGCACCACCTGTGGGAAAGAATTTACGACTGGCAGTAATTTAGGTAAACACCTACGAATCCATACCGGTCAAAAACCCTACCAATGCCCGTCCTGCAGTAAGTGTTTTAGCGATCCGAGCAATCTCTTAGCACACATGCGAATCCATACAGGTGTTAAACCGCATAAATGCTCAACCTGCGGGAAAAGGTTTTTGCATAAGCACCATCTCACCAAGCACGAGAACTCAAAAAACTGTATACCTGGCAGTATTGATACTGCCAACGCCATAGAGACAGCCGTACAGCCGCTAGATAATGGGGAGGTCGCCGTTTGCACATCCTATAAAGTGACAATAAGTCATGGTCTTGTTTTAAGGTTCTCTCGCATAACAGGCCCAGAGGGCACTGCCACAGTCACTACGTAACAGCATCGAGGGGCTATAGTTACCACGGTTGAGCAAGAAGAATCAAACGCTTCTGCCGCAAATGTCATCCCAGAACCTGAAGACCCAGAGATTGATCCTATGTGGTCTCAGTTTAATAACCAAATTGACGATGTTCCGACGACATCTGTTTTTTATACCGGTGGTCTGGATATAGGTGACATAGATTTCGATCCAGAAGATAGACTTCCCGAGATACCGGGCATGCCAGACATGACGAATTAATCTGTGCCAATACACGACGATCAAAATGCATTGACGAATAACTTTTTCTCACCACCGTAAATACTGATGAGCGAAACCTCAGCGTCGTTGATCAAGCCCGACATCACACCCTGCTAAAATTAATTTTTATGCTTGCTTGTTAATGGGAACGCTCATTAGAATTCAACCCATTAATCAGGGACGCGCTTTCTGTGAGAAAGGAGAATGTCGTGCCTAAACCTAAAGTTAAGAAACAATATATCTGCAAAGTTTGCGGGAAATCACTTTCACGTGGGGATCTTCTCAACAATCACATGCGGGGCCATGAAGGTATTAAGCGTTACAAATGCACCACCTGTGGGAAAGAATTTACAACAGGCAGTAATTTAGGCAAACACCTACGAACCCATACCGGTCAAAAACCCTACAAATGCAAATTCTGCAGCAAGACATTTGCCGATCGGAGCAATTGCACAACACACATGAAACTCCATGCAGCTATTAAACCACATCAATGCTCAATCTGCGGGAAATGTTTTTCACGTAAACACCATCTCATCGATCACCAGGGGTCAAGTAAATGTATACCTGATAGTACTCCTTCGTCCAGCGCCATAAAGACAACCACACAGCCGCTAGGCAATGGGGAGGTCGCCGTTTGCACAACCAATAAAGTGATAATAAGTGATGATCTCGTTTTAAGATTCTCCTGCATAACAAGCTCAGAGGGCACTGCCACAGTCACAACGCAACAGCATCGAGGGGCTGTAGTTACCACGGTTGAGCAAGAAGAACCAACCTCTTCTGCTGAAAATGTCACCCCAGGGCTCAAAGACCCGGAGATTGATCCCATGTGGTCTCAGTTCGATGATCCAATTGACGATAGTCCGACGACATCTGTTCTTTATACCGGTGATTTGGGTATGGGTGACATAGAGGGTGACATAGATTTCGATCCAGAAGATAGCCTTCCTGAGATACCGGGCATGCCAGATATGACGAATTAATCTGTGCTAATACACGACGATAACAACAAATTGACGAATGACGTCTACAGACTCAACCAAATTTCGAATAACTTTTTTGTTAATGGGAAAGCTCATTAGAATCCAACCCATTAACCAGGAACGCGCTTTCTGCGAGAAAGGAGAATGTCGTGCCTAAACCTAAAGTTAAGAAACAATATATCTGCGCTATTTGCGGGAAATCACTTTCACGTTCGGACCATTTCAACAATCACATGCGGGGCCATGAAGGTATTAAACGTTACAAATGCACCACCTGTGGGAAAAAATTTGCAGATAAAACTAATTTAGACAGACACCAACGAATCCATACCGGTGAACAACCCTACAGATGCAGATACTGCGGCTGGAGATTTCGCCAGCCGGGCAATCTCTCAAGACATATACGACTCCATGAAGGTATTAAACCACATCAATGCTCAATCTGCGGGAAATGTTTTTCACGTAAGCGGGATCTCATCAATCACCAGGAGGGGGCAAGTAACTGTAGACCTGATAGTACTCCTGCGTCCAGCCCCATAAAGACAACCGTACAGCCGCTAGACAATGGGAAGGTGGCCGTTTGCACATCCTATAAAGTGACAATAAGTCATGGTCTTGTTTTAAGATTCTCTCGCATAACAGGCCCAGAGGGCAGTGCCACAGTCACTACGCAACAGCATCGAGGGGCTGAAGTTACCACGGTTGAGCAAGAAGAGTCAAACGCTTCTGCCGCAAATGTCATCCCAGAGCCCGAAGACCCAGAGATTGATCCTATGTTGCCTCAGTTCGATGATCCAATTGACGATAGTCCGACGACATCTGTTTTTTATACCGGTGATCTGGATATGGGTGACATAGAGGGTGACATAGATTTCGACCCAGAAGATAGCCTTCCCGAGATACCTGGCATGCCGAAGGTGTAGCTGTCGAGTAAAAAGCCACTGGTCGAGGCTAAGGCGCTACCATTTTAATAACAGACAACCCGGCACGCACCCGAAAAGCCTCACTATTTCATGAGCCACAAGGTTCTTCGCGATCTTCAGGGAAGTTCATGAAATATCCGGGTTAGCCTCAACCGGCAACATGTAAAAACGTTAAGAAAAGACAAGCCGTCTATACTAAACCAGCACTGCCGAGCATGCATTTCGCGAGGGCGTCTGCACTTGTGAGAATCGTGCTTAGGTTCCAGACCCTTTTTCTAGGAGGCTGTCCGAGAATAGACTACCCTACTGCGGTGGCAGCAAATTGGTCTAAAAAGTCGGAAATTTTTAGCAAATAGAACCACTATTCACTAAAAATTTCCGACTTTTTATCCTCAATTTTCTGCCATCCTCGCTACGGGCGCTATTCTCGGACAGGCTCCCAGGGCTGATGGCGGCGCCGCGAAGCGTGCGTTGAAGTACTCCCCTGACGACCAGGAGAACGCAATGACAGGTAAATTATTTACCACCGATTTCTCGCGAAATCCTAATTACTACATGAATGGGAATATAAAGGACCATTCCCAGAGAAATGTCGTTGAGGATAACTTCAACGAAGCAATCAAGTACAAGTTGACGCAGCCGACCAGTGAAAGTGAAGTAGCAGAGGCCGTCTGCCAGGGATTAGATGTTGACGTTGTGCTATGGCGAGGCACGACAGCAGAGAGGGTTGCGCATATTGAAAAGAATGGCTCTGCTGGAGGCATTGCGCCAGAATGTGACACCAAGCCTCCTGGTGAAGCTTCTGTGAGAACGCAAATCGCCTTTGGAAGCTCTCTGCCTGAATTCACCACTAACCCGAACCTGGGCTTCAGCTTCCGCCACTGGCTTGTTGTGGTCTTCATCAATAGCCAGTATCTGGCAAAAGGTAGCGGGAGCGAAGGTGGTTGGGTTTGTAATGCCTCAGCGCCAGTCACGGTGATTGAGAAGGTGGATCGAACGTTAGGGTTTCCTGAGCCTTCTTTCATCAATGCTTCATAACGGACACAGATAATTGTTTTAACGGATTGTCTCATGGATGAGAGACGTTTTTAATCGAAACTTTTTTTCAAAATTTATCTAGCGTTTCTCAAATAAGTGTCATGCGCAAGACGTAACGTCGCCATCACGCTTGGTTATTGGCTCACTGAGATGCTCCCCCAAGCAGCTTCACATCAATTTTTTGCTTAATGGGATATCTCTGGAATTCAAAGCATTAGCCAGGAACGCGCTTTCTGCGATAAAGGAGAATGTCGTGCCTAAACCTAACGTTAAGAAACAACATATCTGCAAAGTTTGCGGGAAATCGCTTTCACGAGCGTACCATCTCAAAACCCATATGCTCAGCCATGCAGGTATTAAATTATACAAATGCGAAACTTGCGGGAAAGAGTTTTTACGTAGGAACAGTTTCACAGAACACAAGCTAACCCATACTGGTGAAAAACCCCACAAATGCACCGAGTGCGGTAAGTGTTTTACTGATCCAAGAAATCTCTCAGTACACATGCGAATCCATACAGGTGTTAAACCTCATGCATGCTTAATCTGCGGGAAAAGGTTTTCACAGAAGCACCATCTCACCAGGCACCAGAGTTCAAAAAACTGTAAACCTGATAGTACTCCTACGTCTAGCCCCATAAAGACAACCTTACAGCCGCTAGACAATGGGAAGGTCGCCGTTTGCACATCCTATAAAGTGACAATAAGTCATGGTCTTGTTTTAAGATTCTCTCGCATAACAGGCCCTGAGGGCAGTGCCACAGTTACTACGCAACAGCATCGAGGGGCTTTAGTTACCACAGTTGAGCAAGAAGAATCAAACGCTTCTGCCGCAAATGTCATCCCAGAGCCTGAAGGCCCAGAGATTGATCCTATGTTGCCTCAGTTCGATGATCCAATTGACGATAGTCCAACGACATCTGTTTTTTATACCGGTGATCTGGATATGGGTGACATAGATTTCGACCCAGAAGATAGCCTTCCCGAGATACCGGGCATGCCGGAGGTGTAGCTGTCGAGTAAAAAGCCACTGCTCTAATCTAAGAAAAAATCGTCCGCCACCGTCAACGTGCCTATCTCCCGATAGAGGTTATCGGGCTCAACATCACACTGTGCCAACATCAATTTTTTTGATTACTTATCAATGGGAAAGCGCTATAAAATTCAGGCCATGAGCTAGAAATGCGGTTTCTGCTTAAAAGGGTGATATTATGCCTAAACATGCCGTGCCTAAAATTAAGAAAAAACATATCTGCACAATTTGCGCGAAAGAATTCACACGTGCGACCGGCCTGACAATTCACTTGCGACTTCATAAAGGTGAGAAACCCTACAAATGCCCCAACCCCAACTGCAATAAAGGTTTTGCGGATAGCAGCGGTCTCGCAAAACACATAAACAGCTGTTCAGGCCAGCAACCTTACAAATGCGAAGAATGCGATAGAGCTTTTGCGACGCGGTCGAACTACAAAAGGCATATGACAATTCATTCGGGTACCAGGCCATTATACATCTGTCCCACCTGCGGGAAAAATTATGCGCGAACGAGTAATCTCAAAAGGCACAGTTTGATATGTCCCGGTTCTTCTAACGCCTTAAACACAAGTATACAACAGCTAGATGATGGAAAATTCGCCATCTGCACAACCCATGAAATGAAAATAAGTGATACACTTGTTACCACTTTCTCTAGCATAACAACCCCAACAGCCAGTGTCACAGTCACTGAGCAGCGGCATCCAGCGGCAGTTGTTACAGCCGTCAGGCAAAAACAATCTGTTGCTCCAGCTATCAACCCAAGTCGTGAGATTGATCCTATGTTGCCTCAGTTTGATAGCAAAGACGACGAAATTCTAACAACATATGTTGTTTATAAAGGTGATGTGGGTGTGGAGAGCATAGATTTCGGCCCGGCATATAACCTTTTCGACTTACCGGACATAACAGATTAACGCCTTCAATTCACGACTTTCAGGGTGTGTTCACACGCTTTTATCAGTGGTTGCAGCACATAAAAGTGTGTGAACAATACCTTAATAGTCCCATTATTTATGGGGCAGCGTTTATAGTACTGCTTGATTTTTTGGGGCTATTTCAACTTGGTTATCGGGACAACTACCCTGAAAACGCCGCTTTAAACTTCGAGGTGTTGCATCTTCATGCAGTTTAACGGTATTGTTGTGCAAGCTGTTAATTTACTTATAAAAAAAGGCTGAATTATGATAAAAAAATGTGTTCAGGGACTAGTAACGAGTTCACTGATCGGCGCCCTTTCTTTCAATGTACTGGCCGGTACACTGGACTCTGTCAAAGAACGAAAATATCTGACCTGCGGTGTCAGCACCGGGCTGGCCGGTTTCTCCAGCCCAGACTCGGAGGGTGAATGGTCCGGGCTGGATGTAGATGTTTGTCGTGCAGTGGCCGCGGCAACCCTTGGTGATGAAAATAAAGTCAAATTTATTCCATTAACCGCCAAAGAGCGTTTTACCGCACTTCAGTCGGGTGAAATTGATGTGCTGTCGCGTAATACCACCTGGACGCTAACACGTGACGCGTCTTTGGGCCTTAATTTTGCCGGTGTCAGTTATTACGATGGCCAGGGATTTATGGTGAAAAAAAACCTGGGTGTCACCAGTGCCCTTGAGTTAGACGGTGCTTCTATTTGTATTCAGGCCGGAACCACCTCCGAGCTGAATTTGTCCGACTATTTCCGCCAGAACAAGATGAGCTTCAAACCGGTGGTATTTGATACCTCAGACAGTACCGCTAAAGGGTTTGATTCCGGTCGATGTGATGTACTGACTTCCGACCAGTCTCAACTGTATGCCCTTCGCCTGCGGTTGGCAAAACCCGATGAGGCCGTGGTTCTGCCTGAAGTTATTTCCAAAGAGCCACTCGGTCCGGTGGTCAGTCAGGGGGATGACCAGTGGTTCAACATTGTCAAATGGACCTTGTTTGCCATGCTCAATGCAGAAGAATTGGGCATCACTTCCAGTAATATTGACAGCCACAAAAAATCCACCAACCCGGCTGTCAGGCGTTTGTTAGGATTGGAAGGGCCAAAAGGTGTTGGTCTTGGTCTCGATGATCAATGGGCATACCGTGTCATTAAGCAGGTGGGTAATTATGGCGAGGTTTTCAGCAATAACGTCGGTGATGGCTCCCCACTGAAAATCAGCCGGGGTCAGAATGCATTGTGGCGTGACGGCGGCCTGCAATATGCGCCGCCCATTCGATAAGGCCAGCTTATGAGAGCTGTCTTTAAGATAGGGCGCATGTGGCGAAACGTGCGCCTGAGGGGTTTATTCATTCAAGTTATAGTCATTGCCCTGCTTCTGCTGGCTGGTGGCTGGATTATACACAATACGCTGAACAATCTGGAAAGTCGCGGTATTACCACGGGGTTCGGATTTCTAACCCAGCAGGCAGGATTCGGCATTATTCAGTCATTAGTGCCCTACGACGAATCCCATACGTTTGCCCGCACCTTTGTGGTGGGCCTACTGAATACGCTGCTGGTTTCTTTTCTGGGTATTATCCTGGCCACGGTGCTGGGTTTTTTTATCGGCATTGCAAGATTGTCGTCTAACTGGTTGCTGGCACGATTAGCGGGTGCCTATATCGAAGTATTCCGTAATATTCCGTTGTTGCTGCAAATACTCTTTTGGTATTTTGCTGTCCTGGCAGTATTGCCATCACCCCGTCAAAGCCTGGCACTGGGTGACAGCATCTTTATCAATATTCGCGGTTTATTTGTTCCTGATATCACTGTTCATCAATTCGGGTTGTTAGGGCTTGCCACGTTATCCATGCTGATTATTTGGCAGGGTTTGCGTAAAACAGCATTGAAAGATCATGGACAACTGCTTAAAGGGGTTGCAGCGCTGGTATTGATGGCATTACCCTGGCTCTTCTGGTTAGCCACTGACGGTTTTGTGCTGGAAAAACCTGTGCTAAAAGGCTTCAACTTCACCGGCGGCATTCAGTTATTGCCTGAGTTGTGCGCATTACTGCTGGCACTTAGCATCTATACCGCGGCATTTATAGGTGAAGTGGTCCGCAGTGGCATCGAGTCCGTGAGTAAAGGCCAGACAGAAGCGGCCCAGGCACTGGGATTAAAAGACAGTAAAATATTATCAAAGGTGGTAATACCCCAAGCCATGCGCGTGATTATTCCGCCACTGACCAACCAATACCTTAACCTGGCCAAAAACTCGTCACTGGCAACGGCTATTGGTTATCCAGATCTGGTCAATGTGTTTGCCGGGACGACGCTCAATCAAACCGGGCAGGCGGTAGAAGTCATTGCCATGACCATGGCTGTTTATTTGACGATGAGTTTGCTGGTATCTGTGTTTATGAATTTGTATAACCGCCGTATGGCTCTGGTTGAGAGGTAAGTATATGGCTGAACAGTTAATAGCTGCCAGAGCTCGCCCCGTTGCCTCTGACAGGTATGCCCGATGGTTAAGACAGAACCTGTTTAACAGTCCTGCCAGTGTCATGGTAACCGGGTTGATTCTTGTTATGCTGGCCTGGGCACTGCCTGCCTTTTGGCAATGGGCTGTTACAGATGCCCAGTGGCGCGGACAATCCAGTGCCGAGTGTACCGGAGACGGCGCATGCTGGTCGTTTGTGACCGCTCGCATGAATCAGTTTATCTATGGGTTTTATCCCGATGATCAACAGTGGCGTGTTGATCTTTTTTTTCTGCAACTGGCCCTGGTCATAGCCTGGCTCATTATACCGAAAATGCCCCGGCGGGGCTGGGTGCTGGGATATGGTGTACTGGTTATGCCATTTGTCAGTACCTTGCTGCTCACGGGGGGCGTATTGGGGTTAGCGGTTGTGGATACTCACCAGTGGGGCGGGTTAATGTTAACCCTGCTGCTGGCCATAGGGGGGATGCTGGCATCGCTGCCTTTAGGCGTTTTGCTGGCACTGGGCCGACGGTCAAGCATGCCGGTTATTCGCGGGTTATGTACTGCCTTTATTGAGCTTTGGCGGGGCGTGCCCTTAATTACGGTGCTATTTATGGTTTCCGTGATGCTGCCATTATTTGTGCCAGAAAATATTGTCTTCGATAAACTGCTCAGGGCGTTTATCGGGATTGCGCTTTTTCAATCGGCTTATATGGCTGAAGTGGTACGTGGTGGCTTACAAGCAATCCCCAAAGGGCAGACGGAAGCGTTTCAAAGCCTGGGTTTACGATACTGGCAGGGGATGTTACTGGTTGTTTTACCCCAGGCATTGCGACTGGTCATTCCTGGCATTGTAAATACCTTTATTGCCTTATTTAAAGACACAAGCCTTGTTTTGGTGATCGGGCTGTTTGATGCGCTGGCCATTATTCAGGCAGGGCTGAATGATCCCCTGTGGCTCGGAAGAGCGGTTGAAGGTTACCTGTTTGTCGGTTTTGTCTTTTGGGTGTTTTGCTTTGCTTTTTCTCGTTACAGCCAGCATCTGGAAAAACAACAGGAGGTGTCATGATAAAACAGCAACAGCTCACGCAGTCTCCCATTATTACCATCAATCAGCTGAATAAATGGTATGACGATTTTCATGTATTACGGGATATTAACCTCAGCGTGGCTCAGGGTGAGAAAATTGTTATCTGCGGCCCCTCGGGCTCGGGCAAATCCACGCTGATTCGGTGTATCAATGCATTGGAAGAGCACCAGGGGGGAGAAATTAACGTTGATGGTAGCCCTCTGTCACAGGATATTAAACAGATAGAAAAAATCCGACAGCAAGTGGGAATGGTGTTTCAACAATTTAATCTGTTCCCTCATTTAACCGTGCTGCAAAATTGCACGCTGGCACCTATCTGGGTCAAAAAAGTGCCTGTGAAGCAGGCAGAAGCGGAGGCAATGGCGTATCTGGAGCGAGTCAATATTCCCGAGCAGGCCGATAAATACCCGGGACAGTTATCGGGTGGTCAACAACAACGGGTGGCTATTGCGCGCAGCTTATGCATGAAGCCAAAGGTCATGCTCTTTGATGAACCCACGTCAGCCCTTGACCCGGAAATGATCAAAGAAGTTCTCGATGTTATGGTAGAGCTGGCAAATGCCGGGATGACGATGCTCTGCGTCACCCACGAAATGAACTTTGCCCGGACGGTCGCTGACCGGGTTTTATTTATGGATGAAGGTCAGGTCATTGAAGAGGCTTCGCCTGATTTGTTTTTCACTCAACCAGCCTCGGAGCGAACAAAAGCATTTCTTGGTCAAATACTTTGAAAATATATATCAATAAATGTTAAGGGAAGGAATAAAAAAAAGTAAAATTGCGACACTACTGACATTTGCCCCCTATAATGAAACACAGAAAATAATGTAGAAGCTGTCGCAAGGGGAAACCAATGAAATTTAGTGAACTTAAACTCGGTGATATTGTATTTTACGATCAGCCATTCTGGAAAAAAGCGTCTAACTATGAAGATGACGTTAGTGTTTCCCATGTGGCTATAGTTTCTCATTTTACCAGAAGTTTAGATGGGGAAAGTTCAGATGGGGAAAGTTTAGATCAGCAAGGTTTTATTCCCTGGTTAGCCCATGTAAGTGAAAAAAATTCCAATGCGCTGGTAATGAATCCCATCAATATATCGGCCTACGAATACAGTGAATTTCGCTATTTGGTCTATCGGTTAAAATACCCTACTGATCACCAGATCTATGCTGAGAAAGTCGCGCAGACCGCCAAGCTTTGGGCAATGTATAATCCTGGTACACAGTGGGTGGATAAAGCGTACAATAAGAGCATACCAACGGTTCCCCATGCTTTTAGCTGGTTAACGGCCGCGACTTCTTCTATCCGTTCAAGCCGGTTTGGCTCAGGCGCACGTTCATATGTTTCCTATTTAAGGGGCTTAACCGAAGATAATGAAGGGTTTGGCCTTAATGTGCCTTCTCAATTAACAAATAGCCGTCTTCCTTTTAGTGGCATGTCTTGCTCCATGTTCGTGATCTCTGCTTATCAAGCTGTGTTGGGCGATGCCAGTGCCCATTTATTAGCGTTGGATGCCAGAACAACCCTGCCTTGGACATTTGAAAAATATCTAAGATCCCGAAATAGACAAAACTGGAAAAGGCTCGGCTATTTGGATTTTTATCATGAGCAAAAAAAAGCGAACCCTGGGCAAATAAAAGCGAACCCTGGGCAAATAAAAGCGAACCTTGGCTGAATTCTTAGAAGCAGTCTTAAAAGTCTGCCCGTAGCGAGGACCGCGAGAAATGGCGGATAAAAAGTCGCTTTTGTGAGGAGAATAGTGGGACT
>NZ_JAVLSP010000201.1:0-1035 GCF_031528575.1 Candidatus Sororendozoicomonas aggregata | reverse complement strand
GGCTCTTAATGGATTCCGGGGAGTTATCCAAACAACACCTCCAGAAGGCCGGATAGAGCCGCTTTCCCACGCTTCCTGATGTTATGCAGGCATTCAAAGAACCCCAAATACAGCGGCAACTTCTCTTGCGATATACCCCGATGAGGGCGTAACCAAGAGCGCAGCAGTGACCAAAACCCTTCCATGGTATTCACATGAATTTCATGAAAGCCATCACCGTCTTCATCACGGGCATATTGACCGTCTCAATGACAGACTGACTTATGTCCATAACCCCACTCTGGGAGCTTGTTATAGATAACGTACTCATCGGTATATACCAATGCGCCAGATTCGATGGTTGCTGTAACAAGTGGCTTGATGGTAGCTTGTTTAACATTGGCAAGCATACGAATCACAACCTGGCCACCACGCTGAATCATACCAAAAATTGGAGGCTTTTCTTTTTCCAGAGTGCCTCGTCCACGAGCTCCTCTCAGCCTGTTTCGTCGCCCTGACCGTCCTTTTTTTTCACGGCTTTTGGTTGGCCTTTATGGCCTGCAACTATGTAAACTTCGTCGCATTCCACCTCGCCATCGAGGGTAACATCAGGGCGTTTATCGTGCACTGCCTGTCTAAGCTGCTCAGTCATTTTCTGAACGTCACTGATATTCAGGTCAAGCTCTTGAGCAATCTGACGGTTCGACACATTGAGTGACATCAGATGCAGGCAGCTCACCCAGATTTTCAGTGATTGATGGTGCCCCGAAAAGACGGAAAGTGTCAGATCATCAAACTTGCGCTGGCAGCCTTTGCAAAAGTAGCGCTGTTTCTCGGGCTGTGATTCATCCTTACCTTGTCGGGTAATGTTATCACTTGTGCAGCGAGGGCAGGTCACGCTATCAGGCCAGCGTATCTGACGTATGCGTTCATAGCACTTATGGTTGTCGAGGAGATCATAAAGCTTCATAGTGAAGCTGTTTTACGTTGAAACACTCGGTTTTTGTAGTCGGGAAAACCGTATTTCTGACGACTCCCCGGAATCCATTAAGAGCC
>NZ_JAVLSP010000200.1:0-1049 GCF_031528575.1 Candidatus Sororendozoicomonas aggregata | reverse complement strand
GAGCAAGAGCAGCAACTGGCTCAGACTTTCGGTTGTGTACGCTTTGTCTATAATTGGGCTTTGCGACTCAGGTCTGATGCCTGGTACAACGATAAAAAACGTCTTGGTTACCATGAGTCCTCCAGTGCTTTGACTGCACTGAAGAAAAACCCAGACTATTCTTGGCTTAACGACATATCCTGCGTTCCCACTCAACAGACACTCAGACACCTTCAGACCAGCTTTAAAAATTTCTGGGATGGCCGGGCGAAATACCCTACCTTCAAGAAAAAAAGGTCTGCTCAAAGTGCTGAATACACACGCTCTGCTTTTAAGTGGAATAATAGTCAGTTGACGCTTGCCAAGCATAAAGAGCCGTTGAATATTCGCTGGAGTCGTGATATTCCAGACAAACCCACAACGGTTACAGTTTCCATGGACAGCGCAGGCAGATACTTTGTATCGCTGCTTTGCAGTACAGACGTTGAAACCCTGCCTGTTTCCCCTAACTCTGTTGGTGTTGATCTTGGCATTAAAGATACGACCATTACTTCTGATGGTTGGAAGTCTGGCAATCCGAAGTACACTGCCAGATATGAGCAAAAACTTGCTAAATATCAACGCCGATTGAGCAAGAAGAAAAAAGGTTCTGCTAACTTCCAGAAAGCAAAGCTGAAGGTAGCCAGAGTTCACGCCAAAATTTCTGATAGTCGCAAGGATTTTCAGCATAAGCTGACTACAAAATTGATCCATGAGAACCAAATAATCAGTCTTGAGTCGCTTCAGGTTAAGAACATGGTTAACAATCCCAAACTGGCTAAAGCGATTAGCGATGCTGGATGGGCAGAACTGGTTAGACAAATTGAATATAAAGCCGATTGGTATGGACGAACTGTCGTTAATATCGACAAATGGTATCCATCCAGTAAGCGATGCTCCTGCTGTGGCTACACACTGGAAAGGCTCGACCTCTGTGTGCGTAGCTGGGAGTGTCCTGAATGTGATACTAAGCATGATCGTGATACCAATGCTGCGTTAAATATTAAAGCTGCTGGGCAAGCAGTCTTAGC
>NZ_JAVLSP010000001.1:0-102874 GCF_031528575.1 Candidatus Sororendozoicomonas aggregata | reverse complement strand
TTTTACGTTGAAACACTCGGTTTTTGTAGTCGGGAAAACCGTATTTCTGACGACTCCCCGGAATCCATTAAGAGCCTTAAAATATTCTTCTTCAGAAATATTTTTATTCAAAAAATCTTTAAAAAAAACAGCGTGAGACCACATCCACTGATTCAGCGTTCGATAAGGATCTTTTTCATCGTTAGCAGGTTTTAATAAACGTGAACCATACCCTGTAAAGGTATGAAAGATAAATCCTTGCTTTCTTAATAACAGCTCTATTTCCGAAAACAGGGGTTGGTTTTCATACTGCTGAATAAACTCGACTTCGATTTCAACAGCTACTGCGGTAGAAAAAGTTTCTTTACCATAATTAATAGCATGGATATCAGATCCTTGTATATCTGATTTTATAAAGTCAGGCTGAAAGGGTAGCTTGATATCATCTAATTTTTCTGTCTCTACTAAGGTTTTGTCTTTTACTTTTAGCCATTCTGATAAATGTTGAAAATTTGATAAAAGTCTTTGGTTGGGTTTTAAAAGAGAGGAGCAAGACTCGAATTCACAGATATTCAATTCTCTGGTGCTACCGTCTCCAATCACAGCGCTGATTAGATTATCAAATCCTGATTTTTTAAGAGAAATACTTAACTCTTCCTCATTATAAAAGTCGATTCCTATTGATTTATAGTGACTCAGTTTATGATAGTTTTGTGAGTTTGATAGGTAAGCTTTTGAACCTATATCAAGAATTTTTATTGGTTCAAAATTATCCAAAAAATTACTTAACTTCACTGTAGCCCCCCTTTGTTACCTGTACTAAATCAATCTCTATACAATTTAATCCCCACCTAAAATCCGGTGGGGTGAGGTTATAGGCTTAATTATCAACTGTTTTCAGGCAAGGAGTGCTCTTTCTTGTGAGAGAAAAGACTTTCTTTGGATCTATTTTTTTTTCTGTTGTTTTCATTATTATATCCTTTTTTAAATTACCAAAAATAGCTAGTACTCTGTAATGGCATGATTAATAAAACCATAGGTAAGGTTGAATAAAAATAAGTAGTAATACGTATTTTTGCGTTGCCACTTGAAAGAGGTTAGATATGAGGTGATTAACGTGAGTGCGACGAGTGAGACGATAAAAAACGATCAAACCGGGTTTATGTGTGCAGTTGAAGCCAACGGACGGTGTTCATTGAAAAAGGCCAGAGACAGTGGATATCCACCGTCAAGGCTTTCTTCACATCCATGATCAGCACGGGAATACGGCAAAGATCACTTGCTACCAAAATTTTCTGCCGCCATCAATGCGTAAGTCCTCGTGAGTAAGCACTGACATTTACTTTGTTTTCCACCCAATAAAAAAAAGGTTTATCCGTTATATTTGCCATGATATTTTCAGAATTCTTGATGTTTCTTATATACGGGGCTCCGCCGCGTATGTACCATTGAAACGAAGCGACGATTTTGCCTGTATCATTGTTGATAAGGTTAAAATCCTGGGAGCTGTGCTTAAATGCACACAAGTTCTTGAGTGAAGCCGCATAATGTATGACAACATGACAAACCCTGAAATGCTTGAAATCATGAGTGACAGTGCATGAATCCGGATTATAAACGCCGTACATGCAGTACCCGTGGCCACTGGGTTTAAGTGTATAGCCACTTTTCGAGTAATGTGGGTTACTTGGAGGTATCAGATTAGCGATATCAAGGTTTTCATCCAAGCTATAAGCGTTAGTCATGATGAATAAGGTCAAGAGCCCAGTAATAAAAACAACCGGTTTGATTGTCATCAAACCTCCAGCGCGTAAGACAGATTTAATGCCCATAATATCCTCCTGTTGTTTAACGTGAGTTCGACGAATGAAATGAGACACATAACCCCCTCACTAATTTGTATGCCAAAACAGGTCGTTAGTAATCAGAGCACTGTGTCTTTGATTAGTTTATTCTATGATCTTGATAGTTTCTGCCTTATTTTTGAACCATAATGGCATAAACGGCTCATATCTAATGACTCTCAGCCTCTATTCCGATCCAAGCTCTCACTTAGGCGCAGTCTAAAAATAACTTCCCAGTTTGCCGTTCGGGCTGAGCCTGTCGAAGCTCGCCGCCACCACCGTTTGACTCTTCGGCTCAGGGTGAACGAAAATCGGGAATTTATTTTTAGACTGCTCCTGAGCACCATCGGGTCGTTAAAGGCATAAACTTGATAACGCTCTTTTGCACTGATACTTCCGGGCTTAACATGCCAGTAAGCTACAGGGTTTCTGCCGCCATCAACGTATAAGTCCTCGTGAGTGAGCACTGACATTTACTTTGTTTTCCATCCAATAAAAAAAAGGTTTATCCGTTATATTTGCCATAATATTTTCAGGATTCTTGACGTTTTTTATAAGCGGGCTTCCACCGTTTGCTTTGTACCATTGAAACGAAGCGACGATTTTGCCTGTATCATTGTTGATAAGGTTAAAATCCTGGGTGCTTTGCTTAAATGCACACCAATCCTTGAGTGAAGCCGCATAATGTATGACAACATGACAAACCTTGAAATGCTTTAAATCATAAGTAACAGTGCATGAAGCCGGATTATAAACGCCGTACATGCAGTACCCGTGGCCACTGGCTTTAAGTGTATAGCCACTTTTCGAGTAATGTGGGTTATCTGGGGATATCAGATTAGCAATATCAAGGTTTTTATTCAAGCTATAAGCGTTAGTCATGATGAATAAGGTCAAGAGCCCAGTAATAAAAACAACCGGTTTGATTGTCATCAAACCTCCAGCGCGTAAGACAGATTTAATGCCCATAATGTCCTCCTGCTGTTTAACGTGAGTTCGACGAATGAAATGAGACACATAACCCCCTCACTAATTTGTATGCCAAAACAGGTCGTCAGTAATCAGAGCACTGTGTCTTTGATTAGTTTATTCTATGACCTTGATAGTTTCTGCCTTATTTTTGAACCATAATGGCATAAGCGGCTCATATCTAATGACTCTCAGCCTCTATTCCGATCCAAGCTCTCACTTAGGAGCAGTCTAAAAATAACTTTCCGATTTTCGTTCACCCTGAACTCTGAGCTTGCCGAAGAGTCGAATGGTGTAAACCTGCTTCAAAGGTTATACCAAGCGTTATGCTTTGTTGTTAACAGCAAAAACCTGGGTTTTCTTGGCTTCTTCAGAACTGAAGATACAGTGCTCAAACCACTTATGGTGCAATGTTTGGGAAGGAAGGGCGCGTAATGACTGATTGGGGTGTAAAAGACCATTGATCAAGCGAACCATGGGGTCAATATAATTTTTTAAGGCATCAGCCGTTTCGGTTAGTGTATCGAAGTCTTGAATAGTGGGGTGTGTTGTAGAGGCAACTCTCAGTCTTAGTTGTTCCAGACTTTTTTCATCATCAGCTATAGCTTTGTGATAGGTGTTATCAGGCTTTATCGTTTCGTATTTCTCCAAAGCCAGGGAAATTGCCCGTGCTCTGGCGTTTCGCTCTGAGCTGGAAAAACCAGATAAGTCGGCATCGTGACAAAAGCTGGCCGCCGTTCCGGTTTCCAGCTCTTTGAGAACTCTGTGCAGGGCCTGACCGTATGAAAAAGCGTCGTCTGCCGTTTTTGCTGGAACATCTGCGTTCAGGTCTTTCAGCAGTTTGAACGTATCTGGTGCGGAAAAATCTTCACTACCAAAGTGCAATCTGTTTCCTGCAACTGTCGCTTGTCCAAAGTCCAGCTGCATAACACTTTGGGTATTTTTGTCAAACATACAGTTAAATGGTTTAACATCAGAGTGAACAATGCCTTGTTTTTCCAGGTGTGCCAATGCAGACAGTTGTTGTTTTTGCAGATGGGCATAGGCGTTAAAAAACTCGTTGTGAGTAATGGCCCCTGTTTTCAGTTGGTGCATGAGTGTGATAGTCAGGGTTTCAATATTTTGCCCATCAATGTATTCAAAAAGCAATCCTGAGTGGTTATCGACTTCATGAAAACCATAACACTTGACAATGTTTGGGTGATCGCCCACTTTGTTCATTATCTCTGCTTCCCGGCGTAGCAGCTTTTCACCTGTATTTTGATGGGAGGTGTTTTTCGGTCTTTTCAGGGCAAACTTTTCCAAGTTGCCATCACTATCTGTTTGTTCAACCAGATCCACAATAGCGGTGGCACCGTACCCCAATGTTTTAGTGATTGACGCGTTTTTGCCCAGCATAGCGTTATCATTATTATCAAGAAAAACTGAATCTTCTAACTCTTCTGACCCAGTCAGATGTATTTCGGTATCAGAAGTGGGTGAAACGGAGCGACTCGATGACGAGTCACTGAGGCTTCGATAACCCGATTCTTTTCTGGTTGTTGGGGTATATTTTAACGCAGATGGGGCCTTGGTTACTTTTTTATGCTGCCAGTCAGCCTCGTTAGTATCGGTGTTTACCTCCTTTTCAGAAGGCTTGGTGAGAGGGTTTGAGGCATGAGGGTTGATTGGTTTCATCGGTAATCAATTTTAGTTGAGATAATAGAATAACTTATCGACATGGGGGTTAAAAAATATAGGAAGTAGGGTGATAATGTGATTATTTTCAGGGTGTTCTTTGCGCGTTGGAAAAGTCGCTGGTGAATAATGTTGCATAAATGCACCGCAGTGACAAAACCCTGAGCAGGAGGTAGCATTCATAAACTTTGTCAAATACGGAAGTTATTTTGAGACAGAGCCTGAGTCAGGTTTTTAAAATGGGTTTAATACGTCATAAGACGTATTATATTGATTCTACATCACCAAAAATAAATAATAACAATGTTGTCCGGTTAGTTTTATTGCAATGAATTATTGTAGGGATTGGGGGTTATACTCCTCGACCAGGTTTACATTCAGAGGATATGAAACCCGTAACGTCATGCAGCAAAAAGATTAGCGTCAGTTAACCAGGAGCCTGTCGGACTTAAGACAATTTCGGCCTAAATTCCAGAAAGAGCGAGAAAGAGCGAGAAAGAGCGGCCAGAATTTCTGATCAATTTGCTTAAATAGGCCAACTATTATAGGTCAACTATTCGCACAAATTAATCGAAAATTCTGACTCGCCCTACTGAATTTTATGCTCGAAAGCATCAGTCCGACAGGCTCATAGACCGTAGAGATATAATAATGATACTCACTATTTCTCGTTTTCTCTTATCAGTATTCGCTTGTATTGTTTTGATCATCGGCGCTAATAGTCATGGGATAAAACCCTATGGTTATGTTGCCTTCTCTGGTGCCGTCATCAATACGCAGTCCGATTTTCCGGCAGGGGGTGATTCGGTAAAAGCCCTTCAGTCAAGGCTGGATGACTACAGTGTGAGTTATAAAGGTCCATTGACACAGGCGGTGGTTCATATTGAGTGGTCTGGTCAAAAGGGTAGCGTGATGACCAGGCACCTCGTTGAGCGGTTATTGCGACTCGGTGCTGAGCCTCACAGAATACATTCACGCCAAGGCGCGGTGTTGTCCGAGGGTATTCGAATAAGTTATGCGCTGAACGAATGTAAAAGACCGTTTTTTGATCGAATCAAGCCCCTCACCTGCCCCGTGCGGGAAAAAAATGCTTTTCTTTAGGGGTTAGCGTATTTTTAGATGGTAGCGATCTACCCTGTATATATTTTTATAACACACAGGATAGATAATTATTGGTTATTTAAGCAAAGATTGAATCAGTGCGTGCAAGAACCGGGTAGCCTCACCACCTGTTGCGCAACGGTGGTCAAATGTCAGAGACAGTGGTAATAGTCGATGGCTGACAGCTTTTCCATCGACACTAACAATCTGATGACGTAATTTTCCCACACCGATGATACAAACCATTGGTGGCACGATAACCGGTGTCGCATAGCTGCCGGCAAAAACACCAAAGTTGCTAAGGGTAATGGACGCGCCCTGTAAATCAGACGGTGGAATAGAACGATTATTGACCCCTTCGCGCAAGCGGTTGATTTGCTGGCGAAGCTGCTGTGCATTTTGATGTTCCGCTGCTTGTATAACGGGGACAAAGAGTCCGTCTTTACTGTCAATGGCTAAACCAAGGTTGACGCTCTGGTGAACTTCCCGACTCATACTGGCACCATCAAACCAGGCATTGAGGGCAGGTTCTTCCTTGCAGGCAGCAACAATGGCCTGAATGAGTCTAACGGTAATGTCTTCTTTTTCAGACCAGTGATGAATATCAGCATCGTCAAACAAGGTGGCGGGCACAACGCTTGCGTGGGACTCGGCCATTGTCCTTGCCATATGTTTGCGAACACCTTTGAGGGACTCAGGGTTTTTCAGCGGATAGGTCTTGATAGTGCTGTGGCCGTTTTTGTGGGCCGGTGACCCGAGGTTAACACCGTATTTATCAGCCAGTGCCGAGATGCCTTGTGAAGGTGGCGGTGCGTGCTCAGCGGTTGAGTCAGGTGCAGCGCCAATGATAAAGCTATCCTCTTCTTCCGGGTTTTGATTTTCCTGCGTGAGTTTGCCAACGACAGTGCCGGTATCCTCATTATCTGAGTCAAATTCCACCAGGGGAGCGCCTGTCATAATCGTATCACCGGGCTTACCGTGTAAACGGGCAACGGTTCCTGTGACAGGTGAAGGCACGTCAACCACGGCCTTAGCTGTTTCAACAGAAACCATGGCCTGGTCTTCTTTGACCGTGTCGCCTTCTTTAACATGCCATTGAACAATATCAGCTTCTGGAATCCCTTCGCCCAAATCAGGTAAATAAAAAATTGTCATTATGCGTCTCCCGAGAAAGCAAGGGCTTTGATAGCGGCTTTTACAATATCATCTGACCCTGGAATATAGTGACTCTCCATACGGTAGTAAGGCATGGCTGTATCAAAACCGGTGACGCGCTCAACGGGAGCACGAAGATCGTTGAAAGCGTGTTCATTCAGTTGCGCGGCGATTTCAGCGCCCACACCAAAGCTTTTGCAGGCTTCGTGAACAATAACGCAACGACCGGTTTTACGCGCTGAGCTAAGCAAGGTGGCCATATCGAGGGGTTTGATGGTGGCGAGGTCGATGACCTCTGTTGAAATGCCGTTAACTTCTAGCTCCCTGGCTGCCTCCAGTGTTTCTTTGATGGAGGCGCCCCAGCTGACCAGGGTGATATCGCGCCCTTCTTTCAGGGTAAAGCAGGTATCAAGGGGCAATGCCGGTGTTGATTGATCAACGACCTGCCTGACGGCGCGGTAGATGCGTTTAGGTTCAAGGAATATGACCGGGTCGGGTTCTTTGATTGCTGACATCAGCAAACCGTAAGCTCTGACCGGAGAAGACGGAATGACAACCCGTAACCCCGGAATGTGAGCAAGCAGTGCCTCAGTGCTTTCAGAGTGGTGCTCAGGCGCGTGAATGCCTCCCCCAAAAGGCGCGCGTAATACCATCGGGCAGGTTAGCCGTCCCCGTGTCCGGTTGCGCATGCGTGCGGCATGGCAAATCAACTGCTCCATGGCGGGATAGATAAATCCCATAAACTGGATTTCAGCCACCGGTCTTAGCCCCTGTGAGGCCATACCAATAGTGATCCCGGCAATCATGGTTTCTGCCAGAGGCGTATCCATTACTCGCTTTAATCCGTATTTATCCCTTAAGCCTTGAGTGGCACGAAACACCCCGCCGTTGGTCCCAATATCCTCACCGAGCAAGACAACATCGGGGTTCTTTTTCATCGCATGATCAAGGGCCAGATTGACAGCTTCTACCATAGTAATGGGATCAGGCATGTGGCGAACCTCCATTCATTTCAGCCCTGTCCTTTGCCCGGATAATAGCCGCCTGTTTTTGTTGTTCGAGGGAGGGGGGCATATTAGCGTATTGGTAATCGAATAAATCGGCAACCGTCGGAAGGGGCGTTTCGGTATACGTTTTGACGGATTTTTCTACAAGTTTATCGGCGTGAAGTTTAAGGCTTTTTTCTTTGGCCTCATCCCATAAACCCCGGTGAAAAAGGTAGTTTCTCAATCGTTTAATCGGTTCTTTCCGCCAGGCTGCATTGAGCTCTTCGCTGTTGCGGTAACGGCTGGCATCGTCAGCGGTGGTATGGTCTCCCAGGCGGTATGAAATCGCCTCTATAACACTTGCGCCTTTATTACTTCTGGCTCGCTCAATGGCCTCTGTCAGCACTTCATGCAGCGCGATGACATCATTACCATCCACCTGGATAGAGGGAAGACCCGCCGCAATCCCTTTTTGTGCCAGCGTAGGAGCGCCAGATTGAATAGCGCGGGGCACAGAGATGGCCCATTGATTGTTGTTAATCACAAAGACCACAGGCAGTTGCCAGGCACCAGCGAGGTTCAGAGCTTCGAGAAAATCTCCCTTGGAGGTTGCACCGTCACCCAGGGCACATAAAACAACACGGGATTCATGGCGAATCTTAAAGGCGGTTGCCACGCCGGCAGCGTGGCCTGCTTGTGTCGCTATGGGCACGCAGTTAGGAAAGTCCTGCTTCCAGGCGGGATTAGCGCTGCCGCGTTCATCCCCTCCCCAATAAAGATAGACATCACTCACAGGGACGCCACGTCCCATAAGACCGGGGAGATCACGGTAGTAAGGCACCAGGACATCGTCTTTTTCAAGCAGTGCCGAGTAAACCGTACTGATGGCCTCCTGACCCAGACAAGAGGGGTACGTACCCATCTTACCCGTTCGTTGCATAGCGACTGCTTTCAGGTCGCTTTGTCGGGCGATCACCATATGGCGATAATAGTTTTCCAGTATTTTGCCATCCTCAGACCAACCAGGAAGCGGTTGAAGAATTTCGCCCTCTTCATCAAGGTAACGGACCAGGGGAATAGGTAACGAACTTTTGTCAGGCATAAAGACCTCTTTGAACATAATCACTCATTCAACAAATGGGTTATCAGGCACTCGTTTGACTGGAAGAACGATCAAAGAGAATAGCATTAGCCATTTGATCGGCAATAATGTTACTGGGCTGTCCACTTTGTTGCTCTTTTTTGAAGATCTTCAGCAGTGTTTGCTCAATCCTTTGAACGTGTAGGCTTGCTTGTTCCATGCTCCACCTTTGGTGCTCCATAGCAACGAAAATCAAGCCACCGGCATTAATCAGGTAGTCTGGCGCGTAAAGGATGCCACGTTGAAAAAGCAGGTAGCCACACTCAGGTGTTAACAGCTGATTATTGGCTGCGCCCGCAACAGCGTGGCACTGTAGCTCTGATATGCTTTGTTCGGTGAGAATACCGCCAAGTCCGCAGGGGCTGAAAATATCGCAGGAGGCTTTGTGAATAGTGTCAGTACTGACAGCTTCTGCCCCAAACAGGTCAACGCAAGCGTTGACTTTGTTTTCATCAATATCAGCAACAATCAGGCGAGCGCCTCGCTGGTGGAGTAGACCGCACAGCTCATAACCCACGTTACCCAATCCCTGAACGGCAACACACAGGCCTGACAGGGAGCCAGAGAGCTTCGGGAGGGATTTCAGGCAGGCCTCAATGCCAAATAAAACACCCTTGGCAGTGAAGGGGGCCGGGCTTCCAGTAGAAGAGGTACAGGTGACGTGTGGACTTTGTTGGGCAATCACATCCATGTCTTCTATAGTGGCACCACTGTCCATGGCTGTAATGTAGCGGCCACCGAGTTCGTCCACAAACCGGCCAAAAGCAGTAAAAAGTTGTTTCCTTGAGTAAGGTTCTTCGGGCTCCATAATAACGGCTTTACCGCCGCCAAGGCTGAGTCCGGCAAGTGCTGCCTTGTAGCTCATGCCTTTGGCAAGACGAATAGCATCCCTTATCGCGTCTTGTGAGGACGAGTAAGGAATAATACGACAGCCACCGAGGGCAGGGCCGCGTTGTGTGTTATGGATGGCAATAATCGATCGTAGGCCGCTGACCTCATCAAATTTAAAATGAAGGTCGTTAACCTGTGCCTCTATTATTTGACTGAACATATCGGGATCCTCCGAGTGGTTCAGGAATTTAGGCTCACACTGAATTACAAGGTATGTTGTATTGCGTTGTCAAGTGGTTGTTTTTGTGATTTTGTTTTTAAAGCGAAAACTGGTTATCTTGTTGGCTGAGAACAGGCAAGAAATAACAAAGAAAAAACTAAGAGGAAACGGCTATGGAAAGTTGCGTACAGGAAAAGCGCCGGTTTCCCCGTAAACAGCTGGATCAGCCAGCTGAGGTGATCGATAACGATACTGGCATGATCATTGGCATGCTCAAGGATGTATCAAAGGGCGGTTTTCGCCTGTTAACCTCACGGGGAATTCGGCCATCAGATATTCGTAATGTCACATTGGTGCTCCCAGGGCCACAGGCGGCGACTCACAAGGTGTCAGTCACTGCCCAGTGTGTCTGGTGTAAGGGACTGAATGAAAAATCACAGTACGCGGCAGGGTTTGCTTTGTCTGATATTCAGGAGCAAGATGCTGTCGCGCTGAGCTACTTCATTCGCGATTACAATGTTGCTGGCCAATGAGTGGCGTTATTCCGCTATTGGCAGGCTCAACGTCTCTTTGAGTTCATCCATTACGACATAGCTTTTTGAATCCCTGACGCCGGGCAGCTTTAGCAGAATGTCGGACAGAAGCTCCCGGTAAGATGCCATCTCTGATATTCGGGCTTTGACCAGATAGTCAAACTGGCCTGATACAAGGTGGCACTCCAGCACGTTTGGTAGCGCGATGACGGCTCGGCGAAATTCTTCAAAAATATTGTCCGACTTGTTATACAGGCTTATTTCAACAAACACTAATAATCCTGCCTTGAGACAAGAAGGGTTGAGGCGTGCGCTGTAGCCCAGAATGATTCCTTCACGCTCCAGACGCTTTACCCGCTCCATACAGGGGGTTGTGCTTAATCCTACCCTGTCAGCCAGTTCTACATAGGAAATACGACCGTTTTCCTGCAAAACTCTTAATATGCTGAGATCAATTCGATCAAGTTGGCGTACAATTTCTTTTCGACTTCTCATGGTGTTTACAACATTGTGATAGTTGTTAGCGGCTACCGCTGTTCATATTGAAAAGCTGGTGGTGGCCGCCAAGCAATGAGTCTGTTAGGGCTTTTTACTGGCGCTCAAAAATAAGGGACTAAAGTCTTAATGACAAGAGGCGCCTTATTTCCTGTTTTCAAGCAAGAAAGCCTTTAAATAGATTACCTTTGGGGATTCGAGGGTAGGTTACATTTCTTTATTCTTCAAGTCAGAAGGAGAGAAGATATCTGAAATATCCGTTAAAAGGACTGTTTACTACTACTGATCTGGGGCTGTATCGTGATTTATCTCAAGGGGATGTTCAAGGGTGAAAAAAACAGAGACAATGCGACACTCGGCATTTAGTCCATGTTGATATAATTGCATGTTCAGCAAACCCACTAAGATGGTTTCTACCCAGGTGTGTCAAGTCCTGTGCCTTTGGGCAGTAGTAGCAGAACCAGGAGCCTGTGGGACTTAAGACAATTTCGGCCTAAAACCCAGAAAGCGCGAGAAAGCGCGGCCAGAATTTCCGATCAATTTGCTTAAATAGGTCACAACTATTCGCACAAATTGATCGAAAATTCTGACTCGCCCTACTGAATTTTATGCTCGAAAGCATAAGTCCGACAGGCTCCCAGGCCATAAAACGTCAGTAGTCTTTAATAGCTGAGGTTGCATAAATATATCAACAGAGTCTTACAATACCTGTTAATGGAGTACTGCTCATGCCTGCTGTTGCTGGCCTCAATGGGGATAACCCGTCCCCGGTCTCACCCGAAGATGAGGTACTGTTAAAAATTGACCATGTCTCAAAGTATTTTGACAGTGTCGTTGCCGTTGATGATGTCTCCCTGGCCATTAACAAGGGCGAGATTTTTGCTTTACTCGGTGGCTCTGGTTCAGGCAAGTCAACATTGCTGCGCATGTTAGCAGGTTTTGATACACCGAGCTCGGGCAGTATCTATCTCGATGGGAAAGACATTAGCCGACTACCGCCCTACAAGCGGCCCGTTAATATGATGTTTCAGTCTTATGCTTTGTTTCCCCATATGACGGTGGCACAAAATGTAGCATTTGGGCTAAAACAAGATCGGCTACCTGGAGGTGAGATAGAGCAGAGGGTCAAGGATATGCTGAACATGGTGCATATGAACCGTTTCAGTAACCGAAAGCCCCATCAGCTCTCTGGTGGTCAGCGCCAGCGGGTGGCTTTGGCACGTTCTTTGGCGAAACAACCCAGGCTGCTGTTGCTGGATGAGCCAATGGGGGCACTGGATAAAAAGCTTCGATCCAAAATGCAGCTTGAGGTGGTGGATATTATTGAGGAAGTGGGCGTCACTTGTCTTATGGTGACCCACGATCAGGAAGAAGCGATGACCATGGCTGACCGTATTGGCATTATGGATGCCGGGTGGATTGTCCAGGTTGGAACACCTGTGGATATTTATGAAAATCCTAACTCCCGGATGACGGCCAGTTTTATTGGTTCAGTGAATATGTTTGAAGGAGAAATCATTGATGAAGCGGCAGATCATGTGCTGATTCAGTCCGGTGATCTTGCCAAGCCTGTCTATGTTGGACACGGAATCACATCGGCACTGGAAGAGCGAAAGGTGTGGTATGCCCTGCGCCCGGAAAAAACCGTCATGCAGCGGGAGAAACCTGAGGGTGAGCACAACTGGGCAAAAGGGACAGTCCATGACATCGCTTATTTGGGGGCCCACTCGGTGTATCACATTAAGCTTCCCTCGGGGAAAATTGTGCAGTCCAACATGGCCAATACCGAAAGAAGCGCTGATCACCCTACATGGGATGACGAAGTGTATGTGAGCTGGGAGCCGAACAGCGGTGTCGTTCTCAATAGCTGATTGAATTTCAGTACTGACGATTTAAGAGGATATGTCGGAGCATCTGTCAGGTTATGCCGTATTGCGGGTTTGCGGTAAGTTGTCTCTTGGTTATGGCATTTATGGCATTTATGGCATAGGCGCAACGTCTCGGTTGGCTGGCCGTATGGGGGAATACCTCTGGCAGTCTGCCATGTGCCTGCCGAACACATAGCGGCAGAATAAACAGTGAATCTTGTTATAGAGATGCCCGGTTCGGGCTAATATATTAAGGGCTTCCTGGAGCGTCACCGTTTTTTTGAAAGACCATGAGTCCAACGTGATAATATCAAAAAAAACCGCTGGTGTTCCTTCGGTGACGCTTAACCGTGCCAATGATAAGGCATCCCTGATTTGCTGATCTTTTTCACTGAATTTATCCGGTTTCCAAGAGGCTAACGTGTAATCATACGAGCTCGCCTCGGGGGTAATTATTTCAAAAGGGGAGTTCGGGTACGTCATAAATGTGCGCAAAAGTCTGGGGTCACTATCAGATGCAAATAGTATACTTTCATGGGGCGCGTAAAAGCAGAGAAAAGTCCACGGAGGTACCTTGAATCGGGGACTGCTCTTATTCGGTAAAGCCCGCTTGGTCAAAGAGGGCAAGTCATCGCCCTCAATACCACCGTGACAGTAAAGGATTGCGTTTCTTACCTTACTTTGAAAAGGATAAGGATAAGAATACAGCTTTAATTTCCCCTCCAGTAATTTTACCTGAGTGTCGTTTTCATCCATAAGACACGATACTGGTATTGGATTAGACGTCGTTGGTGATTTAGTGATGGTGTGTGTTTTAGGCATACTTGACTCCACTGAAAAATGCTAATAAATCCTAAAAAATTGCCTGTAAGCTAATGTCACTGAATGTCACTGACTTGAGTAACCGTATTACCAAATAGCTTTAATAATTTAATGATTTAATCACAAGAGAGGCAGTTATAAAATTACTGTCGTTTAAGTTTTTCAATCAAATTGTGGATAATTATAGTCAGAAAACTGGAGGTTTTCATGCTGTAGAACCCATGGAGCAGTTCCTGAAAATGATTAATAAGCCTTCTGTCGTTCTCGGTACTGACGATTTGTAACAATTCTAAATGTCTAAATCTCTTGTTGCGTCGGCCACCTGAGGGGAAATCCCGCGTTGAAGCTGGCAGCATAAAGCGCAATTACAAGAGTCGATTGGTATACTACTGAACCGTTAATTGAAAAAATCAGCAGGTCCTGTTGGTATAGCGTCTGACCAGTTATACTCGTGGGTTTTCCCGGGGTTGCGTCCATCATTGTGGTATCGGTGCTATATCTTTGTTGAATGGCCGAACGGGTAGATAAAGCTGGCTGTCTTCCACGCGCCTGTCGAACACGTAGCGGCAGGAAAAATAGTGAATCTTGCTGTAGAGGTGCCCAGTTTTGGCTAATATATCAAGCACTTCCTTGAGAGTGGCGCTCCTTGTAGGAAACATCCATGAAGGGTTGAGGGTAATAAAGTCAAAAAGAACCGCTGGTGGTTTTTCGAAAATACCCCCTAGCCGTGTCATTGCTAAGGCTCTTTTTATCTGATCTTCATTTTTAGCAAATTCATCCGACTTCCAGGGTTGCAACAGGTAATCATACGAGCTGGCCTGGGGCGGAATGATTTCAAAAGGCGTGTTTACATTCGTCATAAATTCGGTGAGAACCCTCGGTTCATCACCAATGGACCATTGTAACAAGCTGTCATGTGGCGCGTAAAAACAGAGAAAAGTCCACGGAGGCACCGTGAACCGGGGACTGCCCCGATTCAGTAAAGTCCTCATAGTCAAAGAGGACAAGGAGTCGCCTTCAATGCCACCGTGACAACAAAGGATTGCGTTTTTTACTTCACTTTGAAAAGGGTAGGGGTAGGTATACAGTTTTAATTTTCCCTCCAACACTTTTACCTGAACATCGTAATCATCCATAAGGCGCGATAATGGTACGGGATGCGGTACCGTTGCTTCTCTGGTAAGAGTCCGTGTTTTAGGCATGTTTAACCACCTCCTCTGCAAAACCCCGGGAAACCTGAAAAACCTCCTGTAAACTAACACCACTAACTTGAGTACCAGTATCACGAAGCAGCTTCAATAAGAGGCACTGTCATAAATACTGTCATTTAAGCTCTTATATCTTTACTCATCTTTCTCATCTTTGCTCATTTTTCTCATCTTTTCTTAATCTTTTTTTAATCCCTCCTCAAACAGATTGTGGATAAATTCAGGTTCTGTTGATATAAGAATCTGGTTAGAAAATTGACGGCTTTCGTGTGGAGAAATCATAGGACAGTACGTACAAATGATTGATGAGCCTTCTGTCGTTCTCGTTACTGACGATTTGTAACAATTCTAAAAAATATCCGGGCAGCTATCTTGCCCTGTCCCGCTCTCCCTCGCCAGTGTTAATAAAACAGGTCGCCAGTAAAAATAAATCCTGTCAATATAATATATCTATCCCCTGACTGCGACAGCTTCAATTCAGAGTAGGAATGGTTTAACCCGGATATTTCATAAACATGCCCCTGATCCCCCTTGCCCCTTGCAGCTATGAGAAATTTATGCTCAGTTGACCGTATACACCAGTACGGCGCTCCATCGCAAAATTCCTCAGAGCCACAATGTTCTTCGCGATCTTCAGGGAAGTTTACGAAACATTCGGGTTAAGTAATCGGCAGGTTATTTTCGGACAACTCTCAGCGACTACCTTAACAGACTAACCGGAGTAAGGCTTGTGAATAGTAGAGAATAACATTGGATTTTGCGCGTCCATTAGCAGAAGTTTTTAACAATTATAGTCGTATATAACCACTGAATTAGACGTATGACTTTTAATACACGCTCCTACATAATCTTATACACACTATATACATCGAATATATCTTAGCAGGAAGTGAAACAATGCAAGCGTTATTGGTAGATTGGGTGAGAGCCTTCAAGGCCCTTTGGGGACGCCGTTTGATCATTGGCGTTCCCTATCTGTGGCTAGTGGTGTTCTTTCTGATCCCTTTTATTATTGTACTGAAAATCAGCTTCTCCATGGCTGATATAGCGATACCACCTTATACACAAATTACTGAATATCTTGATGGCATACTTTCTATCAACCTGAATTTGGGTAATTATTTCTATCTTGCAGATGATCCCATCTACCTGATGGCATACCTTTCATCTGTCAAGATAGCTTTGATTTCGGCGGTATTTTGCCTGCTACTGGGGTACCCCATGGCTTATGCCATGTCACGCATGTCAAAACAGCGACAAATAATACTGTTAATTCTGATTCTGTTGCCCTCATGGACATCATTTTTAATCCGCATTTATGCCTGGATGGGGATCTTGAAAAACAATGGATTACTGAACAACTTGCTGATATGGCTCGGTGTGATTGATCAACCACTGTCTATTTTAAATACAAGTACTGCCGTATATATTGGGATTATCTACGCTTATTTGCCGTTTATGATTCTGCCAGTTTTTGCCAATCTGGTCAAAATAGATTCCTCGTTACTTGAGGCTTCTGAGGATTTGGGTGCCAGACCGTGGCGCACATTTTTTTCTATCACATTACCGCTGTCCCGTTCAGGCATTTTCGCGGGCTTGATGCTGGTGTTTATCCCGGCGGTGGGCGAATATGTAATACCTGAACTTCTCGGTGGCCCAGGCACCTTGATGAT
The DNA here is from genome assembly GCF_031528575.1 of Candidatus Sororendozoicomonas aggregata. Classification (NCBI taxonomy): domain Bacteria; kingdom Pseudomonadati; phylum Pseudomonadota; class Gammaproteobacteria; order Oceanospirillales; family Endozoicomonadaceae; genus Candidatus Sororendozoicomonas; species Candidatus Sororendozoicomonas aggregata. The sequence continues at coordinate 86,372 of NZ_JAVLSP010000001.1, read as the reverse complement.
CGGTAAAGTATTATGGCAGGAGTTTTTCAATAACCGTGACTGGCCCCTTGCCAGCGCCCTGGCTATGGTTATGTTGTTGCTGCTGTGTATCCCTATCATCTGGTTTAACCACCAGCAAAGCAAAGGAATGAAGGAGACAGCAGGATGAGGCGAGCTCGTTTCTCAAACGCTATATTGATTCTGGGATTGTTGTTTTTATACCTGCCCCTGCTACTGCTGACCATCTACTCGTTTAACGCTTCAAGACTGGTGACTGTCTGGGCTGGCTTTTCCACCATGTGGTACAGTGAGCTATTCCAGGATGAACAACTTATCAGCGCAGTCTGGATGAGCCTGCGAATTGCCTTTTATAATGCCTGTATGGCCTTGATTCTGGGCACCATGGCGGCGTTTATCCTGGCGCGTTTTCGGCGCTTTCGTGGTAAAGCCGCTTTTTCATCAATGGTCACCGCCCCTATGGTTATGCCTGAGGTGATTACCGGCTTATCGTTATTGCTAATGTTTGTCACGCTCTCTGACTGGATAGGCTGGCCAGTTGAACGGGGGATGATGACGATATGGATCGCCCATGTCACTTTTTCCATACCTTATGTGGCTGTTGTCGTTGGTTCACGATTACAGGAAGTGGATCAGTCTATTGAAGAGGCCGCATTGGACTTGGGCGCTACACCGTTAAAAACGTTTTTCCTGATAATCATTCCGTCGTTGTTTTCAGCGTTAGCCGCGGGCTGGTTGCTGGCCTTTACACTGTCGCTGGATGACCTGGTGATTGCCAGCTTTGTTTCAGGTCCGGGTGCCACAACATTACCGATGGTCGTGTTTTCATCAGTCCGCCTTGGCATATCCCCCAAAATTAATGCATTGGCCACGCTGATTATTTTGGTTGTTTCTATGGCGGCATTTGTTGGCTGGTGGCTCATGCGGCGCGCCGAAAAAGAAAGGCAGGGGGCACTGCTGAAATACCATAGTCAATAAAAGGGGGGAGTTCGCCGTTAAGCAGATTAACTGCCTTTTTCGTGCAATTTTTGCTGAATTGAGGTTCAAGGATATGATGGCAGCGCATGCAGTATCGGTGACACTGATACGGCTAAACTGCCGCCCCTTGCCAGAAAGCTCTCCTAGGTTCTGTTGACATAAGCACTTAACTGTTCAGCCAGATATCTCTCACCCACAGCCACAAAGAACGCCAGGTTTCCTCTGCTTCTCCTTCAGCAGACCACAGTGAGATTTGGCCTTCTTCACTGATGCAGTAATAACGATCGCCATCCTGGCACACCGGAATTAAATGTCGGGGAACATACAAGTCCCAGGCCACAGAGGCGACATCGGGTAAATGGGTATGGGCATGGGGATCTGTGATGGTTACAGGCGCAAGGGAGCCATAGACAACATTGCTCACTTCCAGTAAAAACAGGCGAAGGTCATAAGGGAGGGGAATCAGTAGCTCCTCCTCAATACTGACCAGGTCGTCTTCATCGGGTAAAGACAGGGGGACTGGCACATCAACGGCTTGCTCCCTGAGTAATTCAATGGTGTCTTCCATTCGTTACCTTAATGACGGCTATTAGGCTAATTGAACCGGAATAGCGTTTGCCGTATGACTCACGCTGTTTCCTTCACCCATATAAATCAGGCGAGGCTTATGGTCTTTGATTTCATTCTCGTCGTATATGCCATAGGCGCAGACGATGATAATGTCACCTTCTGTTACCTTATGGGCAGCAGCTCCATTAACGGAGATGATGCCAGAGCCAGGCTCACCACTGATAATATAGGTGGTAAAGCGCTCACCATTATTAATGTTGTAGACCTGAATTTGCTCATTTTCATGCATGCCGGCCAGCTCCAGCAGATTACTGTCAATGGATAATGAACCTTCGTAGTCTAACATCGCATGAGTTACCTGTGCCCGGTGCAGCTTGGCTTTCAGTAGGATATTTTGCATAGGCTTCTCCTGTGTTGATCAAATAAGAGGCACTGGTATTCAGATGCTGAAGTATAGGTTATCAATCAGGCGCGCCTTACCTAAATATCCGGCTGCCAGGATGACCAGGTCTTTTTCATCAGGTTCCGCTGGCTGTAATGTCAAAGGATGACTAACGTTAAAATAATCAGGTTTGATACCGGCTTCAGACAAACTGGCAAAGGCGCGCGCGCGCACAGCCTGGTAGTCACGCTCACCCGCCACAATGGCTTCTCTGGCCTGTAACAAAGTCCGATAGACGGCGGGCGCAATGTGCTGGCGCTCGGTATCCGTCAGATAGTTATTGCGAGAACTCATCGCCAGCCCACTTTTTTCCCTGACAGTGGGGGCACCGATCACCTCAACAGGTATGCACATATCACTGACCATTTTTTTGACAATGGTCAGTTGCTGATAATCCTTTTCACCAAACACTGCGACATCGGGGCGGACGATATTGAAGAGTTTGGCAACAACGGTGGCAACACCACGGAAAAAGGCCGGGCGAGTGTTGCTGCAATGCATACAGTCAAGGATGTCGACACTCACGTGGGTATGTTTTTCACTGCCTTCAGGATAAATTTCATCGGAGGCGGCTGCGTAGAGTACATCGGTATTGTATGCGATCAGTTGCTCACAGTCCTGCTCCATGGTTCTTGGGTAGGCGTCAAAATCTTCATCAGCGCCAAATTGCAGCGGGTTAACATAGATGCTCACGATAACAACATCCGCCAGCAACTTTGCCTGTTTCACCAAACTCAGGTGCCCTTTATGCAGGTTACCCATAGTGGGGACAAAGGCAACACGCTTTCCCGTTGCTTTTACTGCGGCAACATAATGCTGAATGTCAGCAATCGTGTTGATTATTTTCATGGGAGGCCTTGATAAGTTACTCAAAACAGTGTTCAAGTGCAGGAAACCGGCAGGTTCTTACTTCATCGGCATAAAGGCGAATGGCTTCTTGGGGGGTGTGAGCATTAGCCATGTAGTTTTTGACAAAGCGGGGAAGCTTTCCTGCCGTAAGGTTTAACATGTCGTAGATCACCAGCACTTGACCATCAGTGTGGGGGCCGGCACCTATTCCTACAACGGGTATGCTGACTGAGCGGGTCACGTCTTTTGCCAGCGTTACAGGGATACACTCGAGTACAAGCATCGCGGCGCCTGCTGCTTCCAGTTCGATGGCTGATGCGATCATGCTGTTCGCCTGCTCCAGGTCACGACCTTGTACTTTGTATCCCCCAAAGACATTGACACTCTGTGGTGTCAAGCCCATGTGGACACAGGTAGGTATTCCCTGTTGTTTCAGGCGGGTGATCACAGGGGCTAACCAGCGGTCGCCCTCAAGCTTGACAATTTCTGCCCCAGCCCGCATCAGTTTAATGGCATTTAAAATGGTCTGCTCTTCAGTGGCGCAACTCCCAAAAGGCAGGTCAGAAAGAACCATGGCATCATTACTTGCCTTGCTGACACAGCGAGTGTGGTAACACATCTCCTCAATCGTGACAGGTACCGTCGAACTTTCACCCTGGCAGACCATTCCTAATGAGTCGCCGACCAGCAAAATGTCGATACCATTGTTGCTGGCAATGTTTGCCATGGTAGCGTCATAGGCTGTTATCATGGTGATTTTCTCACCTGAATGTTTCATAGAGGCTAGGCTGTTAAGCGTTATTTTTTTTACCACAGGCTTGAATCCCTACATCTCAATCTAAAATGAGGCAGAGTATACGTAAACTGGTTGATTGTGTCAGTTAAAGGTCATATTTTCATGAAAGGCAGAGATTTAATAAGGTGGTTAAAAAATAAAAAGTGTTTACATTGGCTTAGTGACGTGTGTGGTTACCCCGGTTTATCCCCTTTGTTGCGGTCATAGAGTCACACTGACTGTCAATGTTCAGGCGGCTGCCATCTAAAAAAAAGTAATCACTGCCATTTTGTAGATCCTGAGCGGAGTAATTGCCCAAAATGGTGTTAATGGTGGATTCGTGATGAAGCAACGGCAAGTCGTCAAAAACCTTTAAAATAGCCTCAGCCATAGACGCGCCTTGATCTACGGCCTGTTTTATTTTGGGGGTGTAATCCTGTTGTTCTGACATTGATGTTCATCCATGTTTGTTGGTTTCTATTGTTTCATTGTAGTGCCCTGTGGCGGCCGTGTTTGGCTTTTGTGAGGGTAGGCGCAATGGAATGCGTGAATTATTGTTGCAAATGATAATTGTTATTATCTATTATCAGAAGGCAGAACAGTGGAGAGATGCCATGAACATGTTCACTTCGAGCAACAAGCTGCGTGCAAGAGCACTTTTTAATGATAATCCTAACGAAGTAACCTGGCTGACCTGGATAAGAGCAGCAGACTATTTACTGACACTTGGTCGTACAGATAAGGCTATTAAGTCACTGACGTATGCGTTTGAGTTGGCAGAATTAACACTTTCATGTTACCGCTGTAATCAACAAATTGCTGTCAGTCGACTGACTTATAGCAGTGTTAAGTTGGCTTATGCCTACCAGAGTATCGGTAATACAGAGGCCATGCGCGCTATTTTGAGTAAAACAAAAAGCAGGCTGTACAGTGAATTGCCGGCACCTGGTATTTCCACATGGATTCTTGGTTGTATGAGATACCTCAATACAGCGCATATCGATCACTTTTTAGAACCGCTAAAAAAAGCCCGCTTGTTGTTATCCTCCGTTTCTTCTGACTCTCACCGCGCCTGGGAGCCTGTCGGACTTAAGGCAATTTCGGCCTGAAATCCAGAAAGCGCGAGAAAGCGCGAGAAAGCGCGGCCATATTTTCCGATGAATTTGCTTAAATAGGTCAACTATTCGCACAAATCCATCGAAAAATCTGACTCGCTCTACTGAATTTCATGCTCGAAAGCTTAACCCAAGATTCAAGAGGAAATTTGTATGAAACATTCCTACTTATGCCCTGGGCACAAGGAGTGGTTAACCTCAGAGAGCGACCGCCTTGATTACTATTGGCTTTCCTGGCTTGATGCATCAGAGTTTTATTTAGAAAGCGGGCAAATTGAGCAGGCGATTCCTTACCTGGGGGCTGCTTTTGAGTTGGCAGAATCTGCTTTATCAAGCTACCCCGATACGCAAAAAGCTATCAGTCGATTTATGCAAAGCAGTTTTCTGCTTGGAATCGCTTATGGGCAAATGGGAGATACCCATTGCAGGGACAGTCTCTATCGTTATACTGAATTCCGCCTGGATCAAGAGAACGATTACAAAACACGACAACAATTGTTTACCTGTGACCATGACCAGTTGTTTGCTGAAATCCAGTGAATCAAGGAAATATTTGCACAGTCTGTCAGTAGGCTGTGCAGCTGCGCTCAAGTAACGTCAAAGTACAGATGTTGCCGCCTGAACATTATCATTGGTTCTACCGGCTTGAACGCTGAAACTGCTTGGCAGTAGCTGGGAGCCTGTCGGACTTAAGAAGCAGTCTTAAAAGTCATGCTCCTACTGCGGCTACGATAAATGGGTCTAAAAAGTCGCTTTTGTTCGTCAAATAGTCCCGCTATTCTCCTTACAAAAGCGACTTTTTATCCTCCATTTCTCGCAGTCCTCGCTACGGGCAGACTTTTAAGACTGCTTCTAAGACAGTTTCGGCCTAAAATCCAGGAAAGTGCGAGAAAGTGCGAGAAAGTGCGAGAAAGTGCGAGAAAGTGCGAGAAAGTGCGAGAAAGTGCGAGAAAGTGTGAAAAAGTGCGGCCAGAATTTCCGATCAATTTGCTTAAACAGGTCAACTATTCGCGCAAATTGATCGAAAATTCTGACTCGCCCTACTGAATTCTATGCTCGAAAGCATAAGTCCGACAGGCTCCTGGCTATTCGCTGTTTTTTTCAAGGTTATTCTGCCTGAACACTGTTCGAAGGGCTGCATGTAAATCGAAGTAATTGTTGGTGATTTCACTGAGGATGGCTTCGTTACCATCCGTGTTTTTTATATGTCAATTCGGTAAATCACTTAATTTTTTTTCTGTTAGAAAATGACGACGCTGCTGCGATGTGTTAGTTTCCCAGCCGAATAACTTACACTAGGAGTTTGAATTGATTGTTGAAGTTTCCACTCTAACTACATTACTACTTGCTATGGTCGTATTGTTTGTTGGTAAGCTAATCAACAGACAGGTTTCTTTTTTCAGAAATTATGATATTCCAGAGCCTGTCACGGGCGGCTTGTTTGTATCCATTATTATTGCCATCTTGCATATGCGGGGTATTAGCTTCTCTTTTGACTCCGAGTTGAGTTCAGCGCTTTTACTCGCCTTTTATTCCAGTATTGGCTTATCTGCTCGACTGAGCACGTTAATACAGGGGGGGCGTGCACTGATGGTTTTCCTCGGTTTACTGATTGTGCTGCTGTTGTTGCAAGATTTCATGGGTATTACCATAGCGTCAATGCTCGGTCTTGACCCGGTCGTTGGTCTGATTGCAGGCTCTATCTCCCTCACTGGTGGGCACGGTACGGCTATTGCCTGGGCACCGCAATTGCAAGAGGCCTTTGGTGTTGAGAATGCGGTCGAACTGGGTGCCGTTGCTGCCACGTTTGGTCTGGTGCTGGGAGGCTTTACCGGTGGCCCACTGGCAGAGCGACTGATTCGAAAATACAAGCTGAAGTCCAACAGCAAAGAGCACATTACCATCGGTAGCCGCTTCAACGAAGAGCATGAACTGATTGATGCCCAGAGCACGATGTTTGCGCTGTTTATGATTGTACTTGCGATGGTGCTGGGTAGTTATATTTCCGATTATGCTTCGAGCAATGGTTTATTTCTGCCCGAGTTTGTTGGTTGCCTGTTTGCGGGTATTTTGATTACCAATTTACTGCCCTTGATTGTTCCCCGACTGCAATGGTCAGGTGCTACACCTTCTCTGGCAATGATCAGCGATGTGTCACTGGGATTGTTCCTGGCTATGTCCTTGATGGCTATGAAATTATGGGAACTGGCAGCCATGGCTGGCCCACTGCTGGTTATTCTGGCTGTCCAGACTGTTATGATCCTGCTGTTTGTGTACTTTATTGTTTTCCGGGTGATGGGAAAAGATTATGATGCGGCTGTTATGAGTTCTGGTTTTGTGGGTATTGGTTTGGGTGCGACATCTAACGCAATGGCAAATATGACTGCCGTGACACAGCACTATGGCGCATCTCTTAAGTCCTTTGTGGTTGTGCCACTGGCAGGCGCGTTCTTTGTTGATATCGCTAATAGTGTGGTATTGCAACTGTTTATGGATATGCTCAATTAATCATTTACTGACGCATGCTGAGAGCATTTTTGTCTGCGGCAATTAATCATGCCTTTCAGCATCCAGTAATGCTTGCTTTCGCTTCAGCCCCCAGCGGTAGCCACCCAGGCTACCGTCACCCTTTAACACGCGATGACAGGGAATTAACACGCTGATTCGATTTTTTGCGCAGGCGGAGGCGGCTGCCCTGAAAGCTTTTGGGTTTCCAGCGCGTGTCGCTAAATCGCTGTAGCTCATTACTTCTCCTGCGGATGTGTCCAATAGAAACTGCCAGAGCTTTATTTGAAAAGCTGTACCGCGCATATCCAGTGGTAAGTCCGGTATAGGGGTGTTTTGGTTGATGGACTGTTTCAGTGCTTTTATCCAGCTGTTTAGCCTTGGGGCTTTCTCTGGTGGAGAGGCACTGAATACCGCTTTGGGAAATTCCTTTTTTAATTGTGTGATAAGAGGTGCCTGATCATCACCAAATTGTACAAAGCAAATTCCTTTTTCTGTGGCAGCCATCATCATCAGACCAAGGGCGGTATGACGACAGGTGTAGGCAATGGTTTCGCCCGCAACATCTGCCACCTTGTAACACTTTGGCGGCGAGCCAATGCCGGAGCTGGTTTCCTCGCATACCCGGTCACTGGCGCCAAAGCCCGACGGGGAAACAGTATCAGTGGCCCCATCGCCGGTTCTTGAGATGTACCTAAAACGTTCCATAGGGTATTACCTTTGTTTTCACAGGCTACAATACTGAGAAGCAGTCCTCGCTACGGGCAGACTTTTAAGACTGCTTCTGAGAGAACGCTATGAGAAAGACAGCTTCTTTTGGTGCTGAATACATACCGGGTCTGGCACTGGTACCAGGTAATTATCCACACCCAAAAAATCTTCAGGCACTTGAAACGTTAGCGACAATGAGTTGGCTCGCTGCCTGGCGCAAAGACTTTCCAAGTGATCTTGCCAAAGACAGAATGGCGTTTGTCGCTGCCAGAATTCCCAAAATGCTACACCCAGATAATGAGCCCCATAATATTTCAATAACACTGCCTTCATTAAACAAGGCGCATTTCGGCTGTACTAGGGGTTGCGTTGAATCTTTCGGACCAGATCCACTGCAAACACTGGCACTTTACAGCATAATGGGTCTTAATACACCAAACAATATGTGGGCTTGTTTACCCGAGAGTTCTTTAATAAAGTTTTTAAGATTTTATGCATCTGGTGAGTCTGAGTGTGGGCATATATTCACAATAAAATCATTGTTCTATCCTCCCCGACTCTTTGGAAACTATAAGCCCCCTGGAAGACCAGGTGTCATATATTTATTTTTCCCAACATTGGGTGAGTATTTAGCTAACAGAGATGATGCTGATTTAATGGATGCATTTAAGCGCTTAAAGTATGCCGCGCTTGCGAATAGCTATTTTGGTTATGAGACTTTATGTGATGTCAGGAGGTTTGAATTTGAGAGATCTTCTTTAGAGTAGTGCTGGATTCAAGCAATAAGTGCTTTTGCATGAATACCTACCCGTTTTTCTGAAAGGGAGCCTCCTAATCAATTCAAAATAAGAACCACTGTATTGAAGAGTTGACAGGTGTTTTATTGAGTCCGTTAAAAAAACATCCGTCATGGAGTCAAGCCAGTGTTTATGAAGTGTGTAAATCGGTGTTTGTACTTATTTACGGTGCGAGTGTTTTTACAGAGACTATTATCAATACTTTTAGCGCTGAGAGATTTTGTGAACATTCAATTTGAGGTATAAAAAATGATTAAGGTAGCCCTGAAAATTGTTAAAATCCAGTCTCAGTTAAAGCCGCGGTAGAAGGCTGAGAAAATAGTGATGAAATAGCATAACTATCATAATTACCATGCTCTTTCATATTATGGGTAGAAGATGGTTCATTAATAATAAAGAGTTGTTTAACTCAACGTAGCAGGTCGTTTGAAAGGTGACGGCTATACTTTTGGATTGTTTCCAGAAGGGTCTTTTCCTGATGCCCCACATAAGGCGTTGACAGTGAGTGTGATATATGTCGGCGAATCCCGGAAAGTTGTCCAAAAGGAGCTAGCTACCCATGAAACAAGCAATTATCGTATCTACTGAAGATCAGCATTGGAGAAAATCCGGGGTTATTGCCAGGCACTGGGTACCCTACAAAGAGAATCAGGTAGAATGTCGTTTATGTCCACGCCATTGCCGTCCTAGAAATGGGCAGTTCGGTTTTAATAGAGTCCGTGGTACTGTTGACGGCAAGTTATATACGTTCAATTACGGGAAGTCAGTTGCTGCCACAGAAGAGTTAATTGAAACTGAGGCTGTTAATCATTATGCGCCAGGGGCCAGAATTCTTAGTTTAGGTAATGTGGGGTGTATGATGTCCTGTGATTTTTGCCAGAACTGGGAAACTTCACAAGTGAAGCATTTAAATCCATCCGTTGTAAAATATTACACGCCTGAAGATATTGTTAAATCATGTATTGATAGCGGCATAGGTATTATATCCTGGACTTATAATGATCCTGTTGTCTGGCATGAGTTTGTTGTCGATACTTCTATCCTGGCTAAAAAACAGGGTATTAAAACGCTCTATAAATCAGCATTTTATATTGAACAGGAACCCGTAAAAGAACTCATTGAGTGTATAGATATATTCAGTATTTCATTAAAGTCAATGAGTGAGGATTTCTACCGAAAATTCACGAAAGCTGAACTGGGGCCTGTGCTTGAGAGAATAAAACAAGTCCATGCTTCTGGTCGCCATTTAGAAATAAGTCAACTGGTTATCACTGATAGAAATGACAATAGGGTGGATATCGGGAAAACAATTGATTGGGTCTATGAAAATCTTGGGCCAGACATACCTTTACACTTTGTTGCCTTTCATCCAGCCTATAAATACACTGAAGTGGCAAGAACTTCTCCAGAGATACTTTATCAAGGCAGGCGTCTCGCGAAAAAAAAAGGCATCAAGCACTGCTATTTAGGTAATTTATTTGATGAAAATGCTGCTAATACATTTTGTACGAAATGTGGCCATAAGCTTGTTGAGCGCTTTGGTCTAAAAGCCAGCGTAGTGGGTATCAATAAAGATAACTGTTGTGAAAACTGTGGCACACCCACTTCCATTAAATATCCATTTGATGGCATCAAAAAACTACAAGAACCTGATGACTTTAACGTTATCCGAAAAACTATTTTTCATTGGAATGTAGAAGCGAACTCGTTGCATGTTGAGCTTACTGGCAGCGCCACCCAAAAAGTTTATTTGAAGGTGTCCTCTTCCAGTAGAAAGAATGCTTACTATATGCTTGGCAAAGGGATAAGTAGAATTATCATCTCCAGAGATTCTGATAGTGAACAGCAAATAAACCTTGGTTGGAATGCTGATGTAGCGTTAAAATTCTATCCTGTGTTAGATAGAGCGCACTTTCCAGTGCTTGAAGATCTTGATACCAGTTTAAAAGGGATAAAGTCTCGAAAAAAATAAGTGCTATTGGTAATAGTTGAGGCTAAACAGTCTCAATAACAATACTGTTTAGAAACTAAGGTCGCAAAATGAAAAGATTAACAGCTGCTCTGGGTTTGACGACTGACCTCACTGACGCTCATCCTTCAGTGACACCGATCTTTCAGGCAAGTGCCTTTAGCTCTGACAGCCCATACTTTTACACAAGAAAAGACAACCCAAATAGCCTTGAGTTTGAACACGTTGTCAGGACCCTGGAGGAAGCCAGTTATGCTATCAGTACGACAACAGGCATGGCTGCAATTAACCTCGTCATGGAGCTTGTTGAGCCGGGTGATACACTGGTCATTAATCAGTTGATATACGGCTGCTCTTATAAGTATTTTGTCAATTTATGCCAGAGGCGGAAAATAACACTGATTGTTCAGGATTTATCAAACAAAGAGAGCTGGAAGGATATTCCCTTTGACACGACGATGATACTGTTTGAAACACCGACAAACCCCTTTCTTAAGACAATTAATATTGCGCGTTTGAGAGAATACGTTAATAACCGTAAAAAGAAGCCACTTATTGTGGTTGATAACACATGGGCTACGCCATTATATCAACAACCCCTCAAGCATGGGGCTGATATATCATTGCACAGCGCGACAAAATTCTTTTCAGGCCACAGTGATGTTATGGGAGGCGTTATATTGACTGACTCTCAAGATCTTTATGAACGTTTAAAAGAAATCCGTTTTTATAGTGGTGCGATTTTACCGCCGTTTTCAGCCTGGTTGTTACGGCGTAGTTTGCAAACATTGACATTGCGTTTGCGGCATCACGAAAAAACGTCCAGGCAAATGGTTGATTTTTTATCAGAAAAAGAAAGTATAGATAAGGTTTATTTTCCAGAAATTGATGGGGAACAATTAACAGGGTATTCAGGCATACTGTTTTTTGAATTTTCAGAAGCATTTTCCAGTTATTATGAGGCGTTTCGAGATTCATTAAAACTCTTTAAAACAGGAACGGGTATGGCGTGCGTAATATCGATGATTGCTCAGCCCTATTCTGGCAGTCATGCCTCAATGAGTGAAAAAGAAAAAAAAGCGATGGGGATTGGTAAAAATCTGGTGCGTTTATGTTTTGGATTAGAGGATATTGAAGATATAAAGCAAGATATTAATCAGGCTTTGCCTGATAGATTGATAAAATAACGATGATCCAATAGCAAGATTTATTACCTTGGGGCTGAATACAGGTGAAGAGTAATGACTTTCGTAGTGACTGAAAATTGCATAAAATGCAAACATACTGACTGTGTTGAGAACTGCCCTGTAGAATGCTTTTTTGAAGGGCCAAATTTTCTGGTAATAAACCCCGATGAATGTATTGATTGCAATCAATGTGTGCCTGACTGCCCAATTGACGCAATCTACAGTGAGGAAAATTTACCCGATGATCAGTTACACATGCTGGAAGTTAACGGATCATATTCAAAAAAATGGCCCAGGATAATAGAAGTTAAGGCCCCATTGCCCGATGCGGAAAAGTGGGATGGCGTGCAAGGTAAACTTAATTACCTCGATGATTACAATACAGTTTAGTCTTCACATGACATAAATCCTGAAAGAAAAGATATGACTGATGAGTATGGTAACAATCATTAGTTTGGCATTTGCTATTTTTATCCTTGCGATCATCCCAGGGCCAGGTGTTTTTGTCACAGTATCCGTTGCTTTGTCCAGGGGTTTTTATCGTTCAACAGGGGTCATTGTTGGTATTGTTTTAGGGGATGCAATCTATTTGATTCTCGCGATTTTTGGACTTTATCAACTCACCAATGTGTTGGGTGATGTGTTTAACTATGTTAAGTATTTAGGCGCTTGCTATCTATTTTTTCTGGGTTGTAAAATGTTCACGCATCACCCATCAAGCGCTCGTCGTGTTGTTAAGGAGGGAGGTTCATGGTGGAATGAAATTTCATTAGGATTGGCTATTACTCTATGTAACCCCAAAGTGATTTTTTTCTATGCGGGCTTTCTCCCTGTATTCGTTAATATTTCAGCATTAGCATTGCCGGATGTTGTGGCAATAGGCTTAATAATTGCCGTCGTTCTTAGTGGCACTTTGCTAGGTTATGCCTATTTGTCATCAAAAATTCGACATATTAATACAAATTCAATGATGCCAGGTCGCATAGCTGGGAGTATGCTAATTATCTCAAGTATACTATTAGCCATCAAAGCATAGAGGCCGTTTTACTGCGCTCCTCTCAGTTGGGCCAACAAGCGCGCTTAAAGCCGTTGCCTGGCAATGGTTACAGCGCTATCGTTAGCAGCTTGAAGGCCCGAGTTTTAAACTGTTTCTTGTGAACAAACAAACCACAGACAACGGCCAACCGATAACACGATCGATAGCATAGCTCTGCCAACAATTAACGGTTGAATAGATGCGTCTGTATTATCAGAGAGCAGCCCTGCTATCCATTATAGGCGACGAGAGACTTTCTCCAGTTACCTGCCGTCCAAAAGATTCTAAAAGGGTCATAAAACCAATTGTTACCATTTGCATGCGCGCCGCACGACCCATCACCACCAGCGGTAACAGGACCAGTAACCTTATGAATAAATATACCATTATGCGTAAGCAGGACTCTTTCGCGCCAAATCGCGTTAGACATGCTGCGAAAATCATCGCTACATGATGCCTTTGCATGGGCATTAAAGGCTGCCCACAGCATAAGCAAGGGAAAGCTGAAATAAAGGAAGACTTTTTTCATGTCAGACTCCGAATAAAGGGATGAGAGGCGGAGCTACGCAGAATAAATATAGGCGTCACATTCAAGAAAGCAACACCGCTGGGAATAACTAATTTGTATTGCGCCAATCTTGCTACGATAACTGAGAAAGCGTTTTCACCTCTCCCAAAAAATGCGCTTTTGTAGCGTTTCGTGTGATCAATCAAACAACAGGTAACAATCAACTGATGGCACAATTTATGGCATAGCTCCGCCAATAATTAACGTTGAAATGGACGCGTCTGTATTATCAGAGAACCGCCCTGCTACCTAAAATAGGCGATAAGTGTATGTTCCCAGTTACCTACCTTCCAACAGATTTCATAATGAAGATGGTTCTGACTTGCATGTGCGGCACACGACCCATCGCTACCGGCCATAGCAGGGGCATGAACCGCATCAATTTTAGTACCATTTGTCGTACGCAGGCTACCTTGATCCTGAACTTTAAAGTCCATTTCGTCAAAATCTTTCTTACATGAAGCTGCTGCATAGATATTCGAGGTTGCCCACATCATAAGCAAGGGAAAGCTGAAATAAAGGAAGACTTTTTTCATGTCAGACTCCGAATAAAGGGATGAGAGGCGGAGCTACGCAGAATAAATATAGGCGTCACATTCAAGAAAGCAACACCGCTGGGAATAACTAATTTGTATTGCGCCAATCTTGCTACGATAACTGAGAAAGCGTTTTCACCTCTCCCAAAAAATGCGCTTTTGTAGCGTTTCGTGTGATCAATCAAACAACAGGTAACAATCAACTGATGGCACAATTTATGGCATAGCTCCGCCAATAATTAACGTTGAAATGGACGCGTCTGTATTATCAGAGAACCGCCTTGCTACCTAAAATAGGCGACAAGTGTATGTTTCCAGTCACCTGCCTTCCAAAAGATTGCATAATGAAGATGGTGATGGTTGTAACTTGCATGTGCGCCACACGACTCATCGCCACCGGTCTTAACAGGGCCTTGAACCGCATCAATTTTACTACCATTTGTCGTACGCAGGCTACCTTCCTGAACTTCAAAGCCTATGTCGTCAAAATCTCTCTTACATGAAGCTGCTGCATAGATATTCGAGGTTGCCCACACCATAAACAAGGGAAAGCTGAAATAAAGGAAGACTTTTTTCATGTCAGACTCCGAATAAAGGGATGAGAGGCGGAGCTACACAGGGTAAATATAGGCGTCACATTCAAGAAAGCAACACCGCTGAGAATAACTAATTTGCATTGCGCCAATCTTGCTACGATAACTGAGAAAGCGTTTTCACCTCTCCCAAAAAATGCGCTTTTGTAGCGTTTCGTGTGATCAATCAAACAACAGGTAACAATCAACTGATGGCACAATTTATGGCATAGCTCCGCCAATAATTAACGTTGGAATAGATTCGTCTGTATTATCAGAGAACCGTCCTGCTATCTAGGACAGGCGAAAAGTGTATGTTCCCAGCTACCTGCCTTCCAAAAGATTGCATAATTAAGATGGTTGCCACTTGCATGTGCGGCACACGATTCATCGTCATGGGTCATAACAGGGGCATGAACCACATGAATTATAATACCATTTGTCGTACGCAGGCTACCTTTAGCCTGAATTTTAAAGTTCATTTCGTCAAGATCTCTCTTACATGAAGCTGCTGCATAGATATTCGAGGTTGCCAACATCATAAATAAGGGAAAGCTAAAATAAAGGAAGATTTTTTTCATGTCAGACTCCGAATAAAGGGATGAGAGGCGGAGCTACGCAGAATAAATATAGGCGTCACATTCAAGAAAGCAACACCGCTGGGAATAACTAATTTGTATTGCGCCAATCTTGCTACGATAACTGAGAAAGCGTTTTCACCTCTCCCAAAAAATGCGCTTTTGTAGCGTTTCGTGTGATCAATCAAACAACAGGTAACAATCAACTGATGGCACAATTTATGGCATAGCTCCGCCAATAATTAACGTTGAAATGGACGCGTCTGTATTGTCGGAGCACTAACTGCCATGTTACCTCGGAGCGGACACCAGTTGAGACCTCCAGTCACCTTTCATCCAAAAGATATTACAAAGACGAGGAGAAGCACCTGCAGTCTTTGCCGGTGCGCCACACACATTATCGCCAC
Organism: Candidatus Sororendozoicomonas aggregata; assembly: GCF_031528575.1. Taxonomy (NCBI): domain Bacteria; kingdom Pseudomonadati; phylum Pseudomonadota; class Gammaproteobacteria; order Oceanospirillales; family Endozoicomonadaceae; genus Candidatus Sororendozoicomonas; species Candidatus Sororendozoicomonas aggregata. Next base: position 70,780 of record NZ_JAVLSP010000001.1, on the reverse strand, counting down.
CGTCAACGACAGGGCCAGAAACCGAACCAATGACAATATTTTTTTTCGTAACGATGTAATGACGTCTTTTTACAATAGTAACTATTTCATTAAAATCATGCTGACATGAAGCCGCATAGACATTTGAGGCTACCCACAGCATCAGCGCGGGAAGAATAAAATAAAGGCTGGTTTTTTTCATACCAGACTCCTAACGTCGATTATATAGCTGGTGGGCCTATGCTACTTCCGTTGTACATTGCACAGCGCCTGCTTAGTTAGCTAGAAATCGTTGATTTCATATGACCTGCTACTTAACAAACAAGGGCACCACGCACCAAGGCCTGGCAATGGTTGCAGTGTTATCGTCGGCCTGAAGGCCGAGGTTTTAAACCGTTTCATGTGATGAATCAAACCATAGGCAATAACCAATTGATGGTATAATTTATGACAAAGTTTATGGCATAGCCCCGCCAAAAATTAATGTTGAAATGGACGCGTCTGTATTGTCAGAGAACTGCCTGCTACTTCGGATAGGCGACAATTGGTGATTTCCATTTACCCCTTGGCCAGTGCAGCTTATAAGGTGCAGATAAAATACCTCGAGTTTTTCCCTGCGCGCTACACGATCCATCGCCATCGGTGGTGACAGGGCCAATAATCGAACCAATTTCAACCCCATTTCCCGTAACCAGGACACGAGATTTGTGAACAATGTTAGCTATTGCCTTAAAATCATCCATACATGAACTTGCGTAGACATTGGCGGTTGCCCATAGCATCAACGCGGGAAGGCTGAAATAAAGGATGGTTTTTTTCATGCCAGACTCCAGTATAAAGGGATAACAGGTGAAGCTATATAGGGTAAATATAGGTGTCCTGTTTAAGAAAGCAACACGGCCCAGTCTGTGGCATCGGGAATAATTCGTTTGTATTGTGCCAAGGTCGCTACGATAACTGAGAATTGGGTGTATTTTAATGGGCACAGGGGTGATGGTTGATGGCGCACCGTTTTGAACAGCAGACAATGCTGCCCTGCAATATCCTGCCTTACGATGGCAGCGCTGACTACTATGGTGTCATCATGTCTGTGGGGGAGGCGGATCATTTTTTAAAGGTGTTGCTCATGGATATTGCCTGGCACCATGATGAAGTGTTGATCTTTGGTAAAAAAATTACCACAAAGCGCAAGACTGCCTGGTACGGGGACGGGTCCTTTTCCTACACTTATTCAGGCGTGACAAAAACAGCATTACCCTGGACAAAAACATTGTTATCAATAAAAGAAAAGCTCGAAGGTGTCTGTGGTGAAAGTTATAACGCTTGCCTGCTGAACTTATACCACAATGGCAATGAGGGGATGGGCTGGCACAATGACGGGGAAAAAGACCTGAAAAAAAATGGTGCGATTGCTTCTCTCAGTTTAGGAGCAGAGCGAGCCTTTTTGCTTAAGCACAAAGGAACAAAAGAGAAAGTATCACAGGTATTGTCCCATGGTAGCTTACTGGTTATGAAAGGTGTGACGCAAAACCACTGGTTGCATTGTCTGCCTCTGAGTAAAGGGGTTCACTCTCCTCGTGTGAACCTTACCTTTCGTACAATTGTGTCTTAAGAGGTGAGTGATAACTTAGGAGCCTGACCGAGAATAGCGCCCGTAGCGAGGATTAAGAGAAATTGAGGATAAAATTTCTGTTTATGAGGAGAATAGCGGGGCTATTTGACGAAGAAGCAGTAATTTTCAGACCAATTTATCGCAACCGCAGTAGCGCGGTCTATTCTCGGACAGGCTCCTGGGATGTCTGTTGACATAAGAACATAATCATCTTTTCTAACTGCCACAAAAAGCATGACCAGCCATTGGCGGTAAGGCAGCTTGTCTGCGCCAAATATTATTCGTCAATCAGTTGATAGTGACGTCTTAATGTCTCAATAATGGCTTGTTTTGGGTGAGAAGACAGTGTTGGACGGTGGCCTGTAATTTTTTCTGCCATGGTCAGGTAAGTCTCAGCGGTTTCCAGCAGGAGTTGTGCTGGCAGGGCATTATTTTTTGCCAGGGCTGCCCGTTCTGCCATTTTGCTTTTATTCAACAAAATATCAGGGTCAGGAACGTGGTTGAGCAGACGTTGGCGAAAAGCTTCTTTCGATTTTTCAATAATATGCCCCCTGCGGTACTCAGCGCCATCCCAAATACGCGAGGAGTCTGGCGTGCCCACCTCATCCATATAGATAAGTTTTTCTCTGCCCGCTTTATCGGTGATATAACCAAACTCGAATTTGGTATCGACAAAAATCTGATCCAGCTGTGCCAGAGCGTCGCTAATCACCGTAAAACCTTCCTTTAGAAGATTCTCATACAAATCAATATCACCGGGCGTGCTGAAATTGAAGGCGGCGTAATTCCGCTCAATATTTTCACGAGTGATATTGACATCATCGACTTCAGGCACACCGGGAATGCCTGTTAAAACCCCTTTGGTGGAAGGCGTGATCAGTAACTCAGGCAATTGCTGGTTTTTTTCCAGTCCGTCAGGCAATGGAATGCCGCAAAAGCTTCGCTGCCCCTTGGCGTAATCTCGCCACATGGAGCCTGTAATATACTGGCGGGCGATGGCCTCAATCTTTATGGGGCGTGCTTTCTGAACAATCCAGACCAGGGGGTGAGGTATTTCAAGGATATGGTTATCCGCCAACTTTCGGGTTTTGAACAGCTTGAACCAGTGGCTGGCAATGGCATTGAGCGCGGCTCCTTTACCAGGCACGCCCATCATGCCCTCTGTACCGTGCCAGATACAGTCAAAAGCAGAGATACGATCACTGATCACCATAATCGCCAGAGGGGTATCGGCAGGAACATCGTAGCTCCGTTCGGCAATCAGCCGATGACTATCCGCTGCAGTCAGCCAGTAAACGGAGCGTACCTTGCCGTTGTGCACCGGCTGATTTGTCCGAATGGGCAAATCATTGTTTATTGCTAATACCTCACTGGCGAGAGTCATAGCCACCTGTCCTGTTATTGATTGGGCAAAAACGAGAAAAATTTTAACAGATATTGGCAGGCGTGCCATCTCTGGTCAGGCTCCTAACGGGGATACAGCGACCGCCTTATCTTCCCAATCACCAACCTTGGCACCCATGGACGCCAGGTTTCTTCATAATTCATTAAAAAGTGCAAGGTGGCCTCTTTATCACTGGCGCTGTTGGCGTGTTGCCAATGCAGCAGGGAATTGAGTACCTGATGGCTAAATGTACGGTTTTTCAAATATGAAAAAGCGTCGCCGGCCTCTACGGCAAATCCATAGGTTGTGATTGTCTGAATGGGCGAGCGGGGATACTGGGTGATTTTAGGGTTGGTACAAGCCGGGTCAACTGTACAGGTAAAAAACTCTTCTTCAAGCACGCCCGCGTTAAACCCTATTTTGGTCATGGGGTAGTTGGCAAGCATGACCGATGGGGAGCGATAATAGCCAAACCAGGGCTGTTTTTGTTCATAGAGGCCCGCTAGCATCTGGTCGAAAGTGGTCGGGGAACCCAGCGTGCTGTAGTCGTATTTTGCTTCTGCTAACCCTAGCGCCTTAAAAAGTTGTTTGACAGTTGTCTGACACGGCCAGCCTGGACGACAGCCGTAAAAAACACCACGTTCGGAATTTTGGGGACGGCTAAATACAGAAACATGTTGTTTGATACTATGGATGCTGGCAGACACGCCATATTCCTTGAACATATAATCAGGCATCCAAAAGCCTTCCTCCCCGCCAGGGTAAACGGCATCGCCAATGGTTAGCAGCCGCTGGTCGGTGACGCCTTTCTCTACCACCTTTTTAGCGTCATTAAGCCACAAGGCGGAGATAATATCAGGTTGTCCCCTTGTTACCATCCGATGAATGCTCGATGTATTATCCCCGGGTACCAGTTGCGCGGCACAATCATAGCCCCGGGTAAGAAAATAATGGTCAATATGGGCAATCAGCCGGGCAACAGGGTCGTTGGAATTAGCAACAGTGATGGTATTTTCACAGTTAAAAAAGCCCAGACCAGAGGCTGGTGTTATAAACAGCAACAGACCAAGCAGTAAGTGCCCCAACAGATATCCCTCTGTGAAATGTCGTTTTATTGAGTTATGGCATATTTTCGGGAATAAAAAAAGGCGTATAATCGTCATCCGCTGAACTTTCCACGTCCAGGCAAATAATAGTAGGTGTTTCTATCTCCCAAAGCCGGTTAAATCCCACGCAGCTATTGCCCTGAGGGTCAGTAAACCCCTCCGTGTTGAATAAGTTGATGTTGAATAAGTTGATGTTATGCCGCCTGGGGTGGGAGGCGTTTACGTTAAAAATGTAATGTTTAAAACACATGTAGGAAACAAGTGATGAAGGGTTTTTTCAGTAGATTATCCCAGGCGCTTATGTTGCCAATTGCCCTGCTTCCGGCGGCCGGTATTATGTTGGGTGTCGGCGGAAGTTTTACCAACGAGACAATGATTGAAGCTTATCATGTTGGCCTTTTGCACGACGGTAGTGTTCTTAATGGCTTCCTTCAAATTATGACGGATGCCGGTAATATTGTATTCGCTAACCTGCCGGTTCTTTTTGCAATGGCCATTGCCATTGGTTTTGCTCGCGCGGAAAAAGGCGCTGCTGCTCTGGCTGCGGTGATTTCTTATCTGGTTATGAATGTAGCAATGGCGAAAACACTTGTCGTTTCTCATATGATTCACCCTGAAGGAACAGCTGTTTTAATCAATGGGAAGGTATATGACGGTGTTCTGACTGATATGCTGGGCATAACTAACACCTTGAGTATGGGGGTGTTTGGTGGTTTGATCGCTGGCGCTTCGGCTGTTTTGCTTCATAATCGTTATCATGCGGTGAAGCTGCCAGACGTTCTGGGGTTCTTTGGTGGAGCCCGTTTTGTACCGATCGTTGCCGCATTCGCCGCACTGTTTTACGGTATCGCCTTAACCTTTGTCTGGCCCTACCTGGGTGTGGGTTTCGGGGCCATCGGTGATGCCCTCGGTGGCCTGAGTGATTCAGGCTCTGGCTGGATAGCGTCCCTGTTGTTCGGTCTTATCGAGCGCTCATTGATTCCAGTGGGTTTGCACCACGTTTTTTATCTGCCACTGTGGCAGTCATCTGTGGGTGGCATAGCACAATTTGGTGATCAGGTTGTCCACGGTACTCAGAACATCTTCTTTGCTTCTTTGGCCAATGGAGACTTCTCTGAATTTACCGCTACCAACTTTATGACGGGTAAGTTCCCATTCATGATGTTTGGTCTGCCTGCTGCCGCGTACGCTATGTACGCCCTTGCAGATAAGGAAAACAAAAAAGTTGCTGGTGGCCTGCTGACCTCCGTAGCGCTTACGGCTTTCCTGACAGGTATTACCGAGCCGATTGAGTTCACTTTCCTGTTCCTGTCACCTGCGCTTTATTATGCTATTCACGTACCACTGGCCGGCCTCTCCTTCATGTTGATGGACATTCTGAATGTAAAAGTTGGTATGACCTTCAGTGGTGGTTTCATTGACTTTGTTCTGTTTGGTGTTCTGCCTGGGGTTACAGGTGTTAATAATCACTGGTATTTCATTCCAGTGGTCGGTGCCATTTATGCGCCGCTTTACTATTTCCTGTTCCGCTGGTACATCGTTCATTTTGATATTAAAACGCCCGGACGGAAGGGGAGTGCTGTAGCAGTTGTCAGCAAAAAAGACTTTCTGGCTTCTAAAGCAGGTGCCGGTCAAGGCAGCGAGTTGGCGCAAAAGATTGTTGAGGCCCTCGGTGGACGCGACAACATTGAGGACGTGGACGCTTGTATTACCCGTCTGCGCATTACCGTGAAAAAGGGTGCTCTGGTAAAAGATAATGACTACTGGACTCAGGAACTCGGTGCTAAAGGGTTGGTTAAAGTAGGTAGCACGGGTATTCAGGCCATTTATGGCGCTCAGGCTGCTACTTACAAGGCCCAGATCAATTCAATCCGTGGTAAATAAGCAGGACAGTAAAAGATGATGTCAGGTAACAAGTTTCGACGTACAGGTGCTTTTGTTATTGATCTTTTGATAGCAAAGATGTTTATACAAATAGTTATATCCGTATTTTTACGGCTTGTTACTTACATCTTTTCTGGCAATAACGAGGGAATCTTATCCCTCAATGACCCGGCTGCATTGCCTGTTCTGATGGGTTTTACATTATGTACTCTTCTGGCGTTTATTGGTATTTATCTTGGTTATAGTTATATATGCTGTCGTTTAATTAAAAGGACACTGGGTAAGTACTTGCTAAGCGTTGATACGCCTTTTACCCTTGGGCAATGCGCTCTTTCAGACTATATGCAGATAGAACGTAAGAAAATCACCTTATGCTGCGCGACCCTTGGTCTCTATGCCCTTTATTCAGTGGTTCAGTATTACGTGTTCAATAAACGCCCTTACCATGAATTAGTTGTCGCTTGATACCCCTTATAAATAAGGGGTTTTACGCGTTTTTGATGTCAGCGAAGAAGCTTCAAGGGGTTTTTCCATGAAGTGAGTGCGCTAACCACGTTGTAGACCGCCTTGAGGTAAGGCGCCCGCGCAATACTGATTTTCAGCGACCCACTTCCTCTGCCCAAATCAACGTTTCACCCGGCATTTTTCGCTGCATCAAATTTCTCACACCTTAGATTCAGTTTGTCGGGCTTATTCATTTCATCCGTTACATCCACCATAAAATTGTAAGGATTGACTAACATATCTATAAACGCCTTATCCCCTGTCCGCTTTTCCCAGGCAAACTTGCCCACAACCTTTCCGGTATCATTGTTTATCACGTTAAACTTCTGGTAGCTGTCCCTGAATGCGCACTCTCCTGCAGAGTTATAATGTATCCTTATATGACCATAGCGTTTACCATAAAGGGCCGTGTGTTCCCTTGGATTATACACTCCGAGCATGCATTTACCTTTTTTACCGGGTGAAATTGTGTAGCCTTTTGCTGAATATGACATATCAATTGGAGATATTATGTTTCTAATTGAAAGAGTGGTATTTCTGCTATAAGCGTTCCCCATGATGGACAAGCTCAAGATGCCAGTAAAAAAAACAAACGATTTGTTTGCCATGGATTTTCTGACTCGCAAGATATAATTCATAATATAACCCTCAGAGGCCATCTTAAACGTCGTGTTGCTACTGCGATCACCACAAGACCACCACAAAAGGAGGCTGAAAAATTGCTTTTTTTCGTTCAACAGAGCCACTGTTGCCTTACAAAAGCGATCTTTTCTTCTCCTTTTCTGGCGGACCCTCGCTACACACAAACGGTTAAGACAGCCCCTTGGAAAATTGAAAAACAAACAGCATCTCCATCGGTTTTGCTTTTCACAAAAGATCATGGCGAGCTTCCCAGTGCCAAGCAGACCAATCAAAGCTTTCATCGGTTTGATTCACTCTTCCATGGAGTGAGCGTGCTGAACACGTTGCAGAGTGCTTGAGGTAAAGGGCTTGCGCCATACCGGGTTTCAGCTGATCGTTCCCCTTTCTCAAATCAACACTTCATTGGATATTAACCTTTGTTGTTTTGCCGCACTTGATATTCAATACATTGGGTTCAACCTGATGACCCGTTATATCCACCATAAATTCGTCAGGATTTTCTAACATCACTATTGTTGGATCTGATCCTGATGGCTTTTTCCATGTAAACCTGCCTTCGATTTTTCCAGTATCATTGTTTATCACGTTAAAATTCTGAGTGCTTTTCTTGAGTCCACACCCTAGAATAGTGGCACTATAATGGAGGCGTACAAAACAAAAGCCGTCACCCTTAGTGACGGTGCATCTGGAGGGGGCATACACGCCGTACATGCAGGAACCATGACCACTGGCCGCAAGTGTATAGCCTTTTTTTGAGTAATGGGGTTGATCCTTGGGGATTGTATCTTTAATTAGAATAAGGGAGTTTCTGCCATAAGCGTTGCCCATAACGGATAAGCTCAAGACGCCAGTAAAAAATACAAACGACTTTTTCGCCATGAACTTTCTGACTCGTAATATAGACTTCATACTCATGATGTACTCCTACCATCCACTACTATCAAGAAGCCATCTAAAAAAATGCCCTGTTAACATCAAGAAAAGAGGCATAAAAAATTGCCGTCCTATGATGTTGCCAAGGGAAAATTTTTGCTATCAGCCCCTCCTGCTAACCCATTGAGCAGGAGGTGAGCGAGCGCTAACTTTCTCTTTAGGTCGTCCAGTACAAGACTTCGCACTACAGCAATTCATGCTGAGTACTTGAATGGTTGATAATAACCAAGCGGTGATATCATGCCTTTGACTCAAAACCAGTTGCCGTACGACGTTTTATTTTTTCTTATTCCCTTTACAGGACGACGAAGTACGAGCTACCGTAACACTTCTACAAAAGACAGAGAAAGCAAAGGGAACAGAAATAACCTGACATTCAGAGGTGAGCTGGCTATGAAAACATAAAATAACAAGCATAAAGTTAATATAAAATCACGAAAATGCAAGCTTGTTATGTGAAGCTCAATGAAAGGTGTGCGGGGTATGGGCCTGGAGTGAGTCTTTCATTGCTCAATCCACTATCATTCAGGCAATCTCATCAAGCACTAGGAGCCTGTCGGGCTTAAGCTTTCGAGCATGAAATTCAGTAGAGCGAGTCAGATTTTTCGATGGATTCGTGTGAATAGTTGACCTATTTAAGCAAATTCATCGGAAAATATGGCCGCTCTTTCTGGATTTTAGGCCGAAATTGCCTTAAGTCCGACAGGCTCCTAGAGTTTTTACACCAGATCTTTTCACATAAAGAACCATTTGAGGTGCTTGCTCTGGCGGCTGTTTTTGCGCTATGGGTGTGGTTTTGGCAATATACGACAGGCTGAACATTGCCAGGATATCTCAGGCTGAATATAGCGAGAGCTATGGGGTAAATAGGTTGATGTTTCCCTGAAGAAGCTTTAGTCGGCTTTTGCAAAGAGAGCGTGCCGCAAAAGAAGGAGGCTGTTTGAGGTAAAGGGCTTGTACAATACTTATTTTAAGCCACTCACTTTCTCCCTCAAATCAACGTTTTATTCAACTTATTTAACATTGTCCGCTACATAGTCCTCACACCTGAGATTCAATTTGTTGTGATCATCCTGACCGCCTGTTACCTCAACCATAAAGTGGCCAAGATTTTCTATAAAGTCCAGACTCGGAGGGTTCCCTGCTGTCTTTACCCACGTGAACTTGCCCACAACATATCCTGTATCCTCATTTGTCACTTTGAAATTTTGGGTGCTGCTCTTGAATCCACACCCTTTTCCTATAGCAGCATAATGTATGCCTATATGACCGTAGGGTTGGCCATAAGCGGAAGTCCATGAAGCGGGAGTATACACGCCGTACATGCATTGACCATGGCCGATAGCTTCAATTTTATAGCCTTTTTCTGAGAAAAATGGATTGCCTGAGTGTATGGTATTTCTCATTGAAATATAGGTATTTCTGCCATAAGCAGCGTTAGTCATGATGGATAAGCTCAACACAGCAGTAAAAAAAACAAACGATTTGTTTGCCATGAATTTGCCAGCCCGTAAGGTAGATTTCACGCTCATGATGAACTCCTGTCGTTTATTACCGCACCAGTCGTATTTTCTAACTGTTCAATTGCGGTGGTTATTCGAGGGAAAATACTGCATTGCGGCTATTGGTCATAGCGACGGCTATGAATTGTCAATTACTCTTGTCTTTCGATCCAATTAAATAGCTCAAGACGAAGTTAAAAAGTCTGGTTAGTATAGGAAGCCATCCTGAATCATGCCTTGTTACCGTCGCGAGAGCGGTATAAAAAACGACTGTTGTGTCATCCAGGCCGGGGAAGACGTCTACTATTAGCAACCTTACTGAGTCGTTAAGCAGATGGCGGGTGAACTCCGACTAACCCCCGCAAAAACCATACAATGTGATATTTTACTCATACCTGACAAATCAGATTCAATCTGTTGAGCTAAAAATGTCTAGTATTTTTTTAACACTGGTTCAATTATTGGCTCAGGATACCTCGTTAAGCACAGTAGTACTATAAGTAATAAAGTAAAAGTTGGTAAAAGGGAATAATAATGGCCCTCAAGAATAGACTTAAAGCAGTGAAGGGGTCATTAAAAAAAGGTCAGTCACCTGCAAGGTAGCGAGAAGCCCTGGATCAGCCCGGCTAATCTACGTCGTTCGCTCAGGCAGCGCAAAGGGCAAAATTCAGGCAATGGGAACCAGGCCTTTTCAATATGACATGTTAAAAATCAGTTTGGTACGTAACTTAAGGTAGTAAGGGGCAGTAGTACATTTATGAGTGTGAAATCTATCAGACAGGCTAGAAAGCTTATAGCAAATAAATCGTTTTTTTTTGCTGTAGTGTTGAGTTTATCCATCATGGGCAACGCTTATGGCTCAAATTCCTTTATTTCAATTAGAAATACAATACCCCCAGGTGATCGCTATTACTCAAAAAAAGGCTATAAAATCGAACCTGTCGGCCATGGTTCCTGCATGTATGGTGTGTACGATTCCGCTTCATGGACGGCGACTTATAATGGCCGTTGTGGTCATATAGGCATACATTATGCTTCTGCAGGAAAAGGAGGGTGTGCATTCAAGAGCAGCTCCCAAGATTTCAATGTGATAAATGAGGATACAGGACATGTTGTGGGCAGATTTAGATGGAAAAAGCCATTATTGGATGCGCCTCATATAGATATGCTGACCAATCCTGACTATTTCATGTTAGATGTATCAGAGGAAGATTATCAATCTGACGTGTTAAATCTCAAGTGTCAGAGGTATATAGATGGCAATGTCCAGTGAAATATTGATGTGAAAGAATGACTGATTAAAAATCGCAAAAATGCCAGCCTGTTGTGTGAAGTATAATGAAAAGCGTGTGGGCCTCCCGCTTCAGTAGTGAAAAAATAGCATCTTACCATTTGTAAGCGTAGATATTCAGTTTGTTTTTCACCCAATAATTAAAATATTTACCCGTTACATCTGCCGTAATGTTTTCAGGGTCCTTGATCTGTCTTATAAGCGGGAATCCGCCGTTTATGTACCATTGAAACGAAGCGACGGTTTTGCCTGTATCATTGTTGATAATGTTAAAATCCTGGGAGCTGTGCTTAAATGCACACCCGTGCGAGATTGAGCTGGCATAATGTACGACAACATAACAAGATTTGGTTTCATAAGCGGAAGAGCATGACGCCGGATTATACACGCCGTACATGCAGTGCCCGTGGCCACCGGGTTTAAGTGTATAGCCACTTTTCGAGTAATGTGGTTTACCTTGGGGGATCAGATTATTAATATGAAGGTCTTGATTCAAGCTATAAGCGTTAGCTATGATGAATAAGCTCAAGCACCCAGTAATAAAAACAACCGGTTTGGTTGCCATGAACTTTCCAGCGCGTAAGATAGACTTAATGCCCATAATGTCCTCCTGCTGTTTATGACAAGCAGCGGCGAAATAATGACTTTTGCAACCCCTATCGAGTGACAAAAGACAAAGGAGTCTCCTGTAACTCAATGGGGTGGCGTAAGGCTTTCGTTAGTATCGCTGGATTCAACCTCTTTCCAGTGATTGGTTGTCTCCTGCTTCAGCCGTGAAAAAAGAGCATTTTACTATTTGTAAGCATAGATATTCAGTTTGTTTTTCGCCGAATACCAAACAGGTTTACCCGTTACATCTGCCATAATATGTTCAGGGTCCTTGATATTTCTTATAGACGGGAGATCGAAGCCTTGGTGCCATTGAAGCGAAGCGACGGTTTTGCCTGTATCATTGTTGATAATGTCAAAATCCTGAGAGCTGGACTTTAAAAAACACCCGTGGTGGAATGAAGCCGCATAATGTATGGCAACATAACACTCCTTGGCTTCATAAAGGGCAACGCATGACGCTGGATGATACACGCCGTACATGCAGTGCCCGTGGCCACTGGGTTTAAGTCTATAGCCACTGTTCGAGTAATGTGGGTTATCTTTGGGTATCAGATTATCAATATAAAGGTCTTCATCCAAGCTATAAGCGTTAGCCATGGTGAATAAGGTCAAGAGCCCAGTGATAAAAACAACCGGTTTGGTTGTTATGAGCTTTCTGACCTGAAAGAAAGATTTAATGCCCATGATTTACTCCTGCTGTTTATTACAAACAGCGACGAAATAATGACTTTTGTATCTCCCTATCGAGTTACAAAATACAAAGGTGTCTCCTGTAACTCAATGGGGGGTGTAAGGTTTTGGTTAGTGTCAACATTTTTCCAGTGATTGGTTGTCTCCTGCTTCAGTAGTGAAAAAATAGCTTTTTACCATTTGTAACAATAGATATTCAGTTTGTTTTTCGCCCAATACTTAAAATGTTTACCCGTTACATCTGCCGTAATATTTTCAGAATCCTTGATACTTCTGATAGCCGCATATTTCCAATGGGATATGTACCATTGAAACGAAGCGACGATTTTGCCTGTATCATTGTTGATAATGTTAAAATCCTGAGTGCTGTGCCTAAATACACACCAGTGATGGAATGAAGCCGCATAATGTACGACAACATTACAAGGTTTGGTGTTATATTTGGAAGTGCATGACGCCGGATTATACACGCCGTACATGCAGTGCCCGTGGCCACTGGGTTTAAGTGTATAGCCACTTTTCGAGTAATGTGGGTTACTTGAGGGTATCATATTATTAATATAAAGGTCTTCATCCAAGCTATAAGCGTTAGCCATGATGAATAAGGTCAAGAACCCGGTAATAAAAACAACCGGTTTGGTTGTCATGAACTTTCTGGCCCACAAGACAGAATTAATGCCCATGATGCCCTCCTGCTGTTTATGACAGAACGATGCAAGACCAATTTTTGCGACACCGTTACAAACGTGGAGCCTCTTGTAACTTATCCCCGTCTGTGAGCACAGATATTCACTTTCTTTTTCACCCAATAATTAGGATATTTACCCGTTACATCCGCTGTAATGTTTTCATAATCCTTGATGTTTCTTACCAACGCCCTTGCGCCGTTTATGTACCATTGAAACGAAGCGACGATTTTGCCTGTATCATTGTTGATAATGTTAAAATCCTGGTAGCTGGGCTTAAATGAACACCAGTTGTCAAGTGAAGAAGCATAATGTACGACAACATAACAAGGTTTGGTGTCATAAGCGGAAGCGCATGACGCCGGATTATACACGCCGTACATGCAGTGCCCGTGGCCACTGGGTTTGAGTGTATAGCCACTTTTCGAGTAATGTGGGTTACCTGAAGGTATCAGATTATCAATATAAAGGTTTTTATCCAAGCTATAAGCGTTAGCCATGATGAATAAGGTCAAGAACCCAGTAATAAAAACAACTGGTTTGATTGCTATGAACTTTCTGGCCAGAAAGAAAGATTTAATGCCCATGATGTACTCCTGCTGTCTATTAAAGAGCAGCGACGAAATAATGACTTTCGCACCTCCCCTATCGAGTTACAAAAGACAAAGGAGTCTCCTGTAGCTCAATGGGGTGTAAGGCTTTAGTTAGTGTCAACATTTTTCCAGTGATTCGCTGTCTCTTGCTTTAGCAATAAAGAAATAGCTTTTTAAAATTTGTAACAAAAGATATTCAGTTTTTTCTTCACATGGTACCAAAAACCTTTATTCGTTACATCTGTCGTAATATTTTCAGGATCCTTGATCTTTTTTATAACCGGTTTTTTCAAGTGGTTTGAGTACCATTGAAACGAAGCGATGATTTTGCCTGTATCATTGTTGATAATGTTAAAATTCTGGGAGCTGTGCTTAAACACACACCAGTGTTTGCGTGAAGCGGCATAATGTATACACACATGACAAGGTTTGTTTTTATAACGGGCAGTGCATGAGGTCGGATTAGACACGCCGTACATGCAGTACCCGTGGCCGCTGGGTTTAAGCGTAAAGCCTTTTTTTGAGTAATGTGGGTTACCCGGGGGTATCAAATCATCAAGATTCATTCTATCATCCAAACTATAAGCGTTAGCCATGATGAATAAGGCCAAGATCCCAGTAATAAAAACAACCGGTTTGATTGTCATCAAATTTTTAGTGCGTAAGACAGACTTAATGCTCATGATGTACTCCTACTGTCTGTTAAAGACCAGCGACGAAATAATGATTTTTGCGCCTCCCTATCGAGTTTCAAAAGAAAAAGCAGTCTCCTGTAACTCAATGGAAGGATGTAAGGCTTTCGTTAGTGTCAACCTTTTTACAGTGATTGGTTGTCTCCTGCTTCAGCAGTGAAAAAATAGCATTTTACTATTTGTGAGCATAGATATTCAGTTTGTTTTTCACGGAATACCTTTCGTATTTATCCGTTAAATCTTCCATAATATTTTCAGGATCCTTGATATTTTTTATAAACGGTTTCCCTTCGTCTGTGTACCATTGAAGCGTAGCGACGATTTTGCCTGTATCATTGTTGATAATGTTAAAATCCTGTGAGCTGTGCTTAAGCACACACCAGTGCTTTAATGAAGCATTATAATGTAAGGTTACATACTTTACTTTGGTTTCATAACGGACAGTGCATGAAGCCGGATGATACACGCCGTACATGCAGTACCCGTGGCCGCTGGGTTTAAGTGCGTAGCCATTTTTCGAGTAATGTGGGGTACCTGGGCCTATCAGATTATCAATATAAAGCTTTTCATTCAGGCTATAAGCGTTAGCCATGATGAATAAGGTCAAGAGTCCAGTAATAAAAACAACTGGTTTGGCTGTCATGAACTTTCCAGCGCGTAAGACAGGCTTAATGCTCATGATGTACTCCTACTGTCTATTAAAGACCAGCGACGAAATAATGATTTTTGCGCCTCCCTATCGAGTTCCAAAAGAAAAAGCAGTCTCCTGTAACTCAATGGAAGGATGTAAGGCTTTCGTTAGTGTTAACCTTTTTACAGTGATTGGTTGTCTCCTGCTTCAACAGTGAAAAAATAGCGTTTTACTATTTGTGAGCATAGATATTCAGTTTGTTTTTCACGGAATACCTTTCGCATTTATCCGTTAAATCTTCCATAATATTTTCAGGATCCTTGATATTTTTTATAGACGCGTCTCCGTCTTCTATGTACCACTGAAGCGTAGCGACGATTTTGCCTGTATCATTGTTGATAACGTTAAAATCCTGTGAGCTGTGCCTAAGCACACACCAGTGATTGAGTGAAGCATTATAATGTAAGGTTACATACTTTACTTTGGTTTCATAACGGACAGCGCATGAAGCCGGATGATACACGCCGTACATACAGTCCCCGTGGCCACTGGGTTTAAGTGTATAGCCATTTTTCGAGTAATGTGGGGTACCTGGGCCTATCAGATTATCAATATAAAGCTTTCTATCCAAGCTATAAGCGTTAGCCATGATGAATAAGGTCAAGAGTCCAGTAATAAAAACAACTGGTTTGGCTGTCATGAACTTTCCAGCGCGTAAGACAGACTTAACGCTCATGATGTACTCCTACTGTCTATTACAGAGCAGTGACGAAATAATGACTTTTGCTGCACTATTATTTGCTGTACTGCTACAAAAAAGAAAGGAACCCCCAGTACCTCTCCATGGGGTGAGGCAACGTTCTGGCTATTACCAACATCTTGCCTGGGATTGGCTGTTGCCTGCTTCAGTAGTGAAAATTAGCTTATTACCATTTTGCCGTCTTTGGCAAGCTTAAAAAAACTGGTCAATGCGATACCTTTTCCTAAATGACAAATCACATTCTAAACATATCACAAACTATATTTAATCTGTTGTCTTTAAAGTGATCAGTATCTTCTGGAGCCACAATAAAATTGGCAGGAGACTCTACCAATATTATACCACAATTGTGGGCGTATTCTTCCCATCTGAACATAGCAAAAATCTCTCCTGTATCATTGTTTATAACCTTAAAATTCTGTGCGCTTGCCTCGAATGCACATCCCCATGCAGCTTTATAATGCAAGCCTATAGCTTGAGTACCGTTTTCGTAAGTGACATTGCATGAAGCGGGACTATACACTCCGTGCATGCATATGCCATGACCACTGGCTGCAATTGTATAGCCTTTTTTCGAGTAATAAGGGTGACCCTGGGGTATCACATTTCTAATTTCAAGAACGGCATCCAGACCAAAAGCCTTACCCATGATGAATAAGGTCAAGAGTCCAGTAATAAAAACAACCAATTTGGCTGCCATGAACTTTCCAGCGAGTAAGACAGACTTAATGCCCATGATCTACTCCTACTGTCTATTACAGAGCACCGACGAGATAATGACTTTTGCAAAACTACTACAGAGGAGTCTCCTGTAACTCGGTGGGGTGGCGTAAGGCTTTCTCGTTAGTGTCAACCTCTTTACAGTGACTGGTTGTCTCCTGCTTCAGCAGTGAAAAAATAGTATTTTACCATTTGTAGGTATAGATATTCAGTTTGTTTTTCACATGGTACCAAAGAGGTTTGTTCGTTACATCTGTCGTAATATGTTCAGGATCCTTGACCCTTCTTATAACCGGATTTTTCCAGCCGTTTAAGAACCATTGAAACGAAGCGACGATTTTGCCTGTATCATTGTTGATAATGTTAAAATCCTGGGAGCTGTGCTTAAACACGCACCAGTGCCAGCGTGAAGAAGCGTAATGTATCCGTACATAACAAGATTCGGTCTCATAAGCGGAAGCGCATGAAGCCGGATTATACACGCCGTACATGCAGTCCCCGCGGCCACTGGGTTTAAGTGTATAGCCGTTTTTCGAGTAATGTGGTTTACCCAGGGGTATCACATCATCAATATACAGACTATCATTCAAGCTATAAGCGTTAGCCATGATGGATAAGGTTAAGATCCCAGTAATAAAAACAACTGGTTTGGCTGCCATGAACTTTCTAGCGCGTAAGACAGATTTAATGCTCATGATCTACTCCTACTGTCTATTACAGAGCAGCGACGAAATAATGACTTTTGCAAAACTACTACAGAGGAATCTCCTGTAACTCAACGGTGTGAAAGGTTTTGGTTACTGTCAATATTTTTCCAGTGATTGGCTGTCTCCTGCTTCAGCAGTGAAGAAATAGCTTTATACCCGTCGCTTTTCAAGGGGCTACTTTGTTGGCGGCGTTCGTTAACCCCCGGTCACCTGCTATTTTCAGACTCCAGGGGCTTCACTTACTTGCCGGTGCGTAGCAGCTTGAAATCCGTGGGGTATAATACCTTTATAACAATAGATATTCAGTTTGTTTTTCACATGGTACCAAAGAGGTTTTTTCGTTACATCTGTCGTAATATGTTCAGGATCCTTGACCCTTCTTATAACCGGATTTTTCCAGCCGTTTGAGAACCATTGAAACGAAGCGACGATTTTGCCTGTATCATTGTTGATAATGTTAAAATCCTGGGAGCTGTGCTTAAACACGCACCAGTGCCAGCGTGAAGAAGCATAATGTATCCGTACATAACAAGATTCGGTCTCATAAGCGGAAGCGCATGAAGCCGGATTATACACGCCGTACATGCAGTATCCGTGCCCACTGGGTTTAAGTGTATAGCCGTTTTTCGAGTAATGTGGTTTACCCAGGGGTATCACATCATCAATATACAGACTTGCATTCAAGCTATAAGCGTTAGCCATGATGGATAAGGCCAAGAATCCAGTAATAAAAACAACCGGTTTGGCTGCCATGAACTTTCTAGCGCGTAAGACAGATTTAATGCTCATGATGAGCTCCTGCTACCTGCTACAACTAATACCCGTTCTATTTTCTAACCCCCAGAGTAGGCAGGCGATGAGCGAATGTTGACTCGCTGTTTAGCGCCTTTGGCGGTAAGGCAATTCATGTTGATTACTTGAATAGCCCCAGCTATCGCGAGGATTTTCAACGCAGGGTTGGCAGGGGTAGTTGCCCTAAGTCGCCTGTTTCATTGTAGACTATTGGCGCTTCACTTATGATATTTGCTCATAAATAATAACGCGCATTCATTGCACAAAAGTAGTCACATTCAATCTATTGGGTTTATACTCCCTGAAATGCACAGCTGCTATAAAGTTGGCAGGGCCCTTTTTCAGATACATATTACAGAACCATGATGCTTCGCCCCATACAAGCTTAGCGACAACTTTTCCTGTATCATTATTTATAACATCAAAACCCTGTGTGCTGGGCTTGAATGCGCATCCCCATGAAGCTTTATAATGTATGTATATAGTTTGCGTGCCGTTTTCATAAGTGGCAGTGCTTGAAGCGGGGTCCACTCCGAGCATGCATTCGCGAAGGCCATTAGCTTTAATTGTAAAGCCTTTTTTTGAGTAATAAGGTTGACCTTTTGGTATCGCGTTGTTAACCAGAAGGGCAGCATCTCGGCCAAAAGCGTTACCCATAGTGGATAAGCTTAAGGCAGCGGTAAAAAAAATAAACGGCTTGTTTGATATAAGCTTTCCAGACCGTAAGATAGACTTCATGCTCATGATGGACTCCTGTCATCTGTTACGATTAAGACCCGTTTTATCGAATAGCGCAGGGTCAACCCCCCCACCAGAGCTTTAGCTTGGTGGAGAAAACAACCGCAGGCATTGCGAAGCCTTGCCTCGAAGGTTGTGTTGCTTAGGTGGCGTTCATTCGCCACCTGAAGAGGGTGTCGCAAAACGCTTAATTTTCTCCGTCGTCATCCCGTGCAGGGATTGTATGGGATCTATGCCACAAGGATGAGAATCACTAAACCCGCATGATGCGTGCGCGGTTAGGGTGCCTTCCATAGAGTGTGGTTCCTGTGCATTCCCTGTACAGGATGACGGTGCGGGGTGTATTTCAGAGTTTCGCGACATCCTTATTGACTATCTAATCCCTGGAGCTGGCGGTGATCGAGTTCTGGCTCTCTCATCAGACCATCCAGCGCGGAATTTCTTAATACGGCCATTCATGTTGAGTACTTCAACGATAGGTAATAGCCAATCATTGATATCAGGCTAGTCCGATTCAACGGTTTAGTTGGCGGGTGACGTTCGATTTTCGCGCCTTTCCTTTACAGGGTGAAGAAATACCAATTTTTGCGACATCACAACAAAAGGCAAAGGAATCTGTGCCCCTTCTAGGGCGACGCAAGGTTCCCGGCACTGTTGACATCTTGCCGGTGATAAGTTGTCGTTTTTTCAGTAGTGAAAAATAGTCTGTTACTATGCCTCTTTGGCAAGCTTGAGCAACCCGGCAAGTTTGAGGTTGGCCCGGATATTTCATAAATACGCTCCTGGCCTTGCTTGCTCCTTGCGGCTATAAGGGAGTTTTGCTTAGTCGACCGTACTCCCAGGTACCGGCGCTCCTTCGCGAAATCCCTCAGAGCCGCAAGGTTCTGCGCAATTCTCAGGGCAGTTTATGAAATATCCGGGCTAGTGCAAACAAGCGTTAATATACATACAACCATCACTTTGATCACTCCTGCGAAGGCGGGCGTCCATTTTCTGGTAGATTCCCGCCTTCGCGGGAATGATGACTGTATGGGTATTAACGCTTAACAGCACTAGCTCACAAATAACAACTCACATTAGATCCAAAAAACAATCCAGGTTCAATCTATTGGGTTCGAAATGACGACGTTTCACTCTCACTATAAAGTTGGCAGGCCCCTCTTTCACCACTATATAACACGACCTTAATACTGTGCTCCATTCAAACTTGGCGGTCACCTCTCCTGTATCATTGTTTATCACGTCAAAGTTCTGTATGCTGCGTTTGACCGAACACCCGTGTGAAGGTGAAGCGTTATAATGCACGCGAACCCTGCCAATGCCGTTTTCATAAGTTGCGGTGTATGAAGCGGGATTATACACTCCGTACATGCATTTACCATCACCATTGGCTTTAATCGTATAGCCATTTTCTGAGTAATAAGGTTGACCTGGGGGTATCACATTTTTAATTTCAATGGTGCCATCTAAGCCAAAAGCGTTACCCATGATGGATAGGCTCAACACGCCAAAAATATAAACAAGCGATTTGCTTGCTATGAGCTTTCCGGCCCGTAAAGTAGAATTTATATTCATGATATACTCCGGCTGTCTATTACTGTTAATACCGGTTCCATTTTCTAAT
Source organism: Candidatus Sororendozoicomonas aggregata (assembly GCF_031528575.1). Lineage (NCBI taxonomy): Bacteria > Pseudomonadati > Pseudomonadota > Gammaproteobacteria > Oceanospirillales > Endozoicomonadaceae > Candidatus Sororendozoicomonas > Candidatus Sororendozoicomonas aggregata. The sequence goes on along the minus strand of NZ_JAVLSP010000001.1, from coordinate 50,698 downwards.
CCGTTGAGCAGGCAGTGGCGCATTTAGGGAAGTCGATTGGTATTAAATCACTGTCTGATTACGGGTGTCCATTTCTAACCACAAGCCAAATTTAATCTGTTGGTTTTAAAATAGTTGGGATTATCCTTAATTGCAATAAAGTTGGCAGGAGCCTCTACTATCATAAAATCGCGCACCCCCATCCGCGTAGTCCACCTAAACATGGCGACAGTATTGCCAGTGTCGTTGTTTTTGACATTAAAATTCTGCGCGCTATCTTTGAAAGCACATTAAAGGCAAACACGCCAGACAGCTAAAAAACATGGCTTGTGCGGTTAACTTTGTTTGGAACTACATCAATGAACTCAGTACCCGTGCGATCAAAGAGCGTGGTCAGTTTTTGTCAGCCTATGATATTCATCCGTACACCAAGGGCGCTGGTAAAGAGCTTGGCCCGCATAGGCAGACATTGCAGTGTATAGCCTCTGAGTACGTCACCCGCAGAAAGCAATTCAAGAAAGCCCGACTCAATTGGCGCAAGTCTGGGAGTGTTCGTCGATCACTTGGCTGGATTCCTGTTAATACAGGCCAGGCTAAGTGGAAAAATGGGCAGATATTCCATAATGGCCTTCACTTTTCAGTGTGGGACTCCTTCAGATTAAGTGGCTATAAGTTCCGGTCTGCCAGCTTTAATGAAGATGCCAGAGGACGGTGGTATTTTAATGTCGTTGTGACAGTTGAAACCGAAGCCTCTCAAGGGCAGTCGTCAGTGGGCATTGACCTTGGTTGCAAAGAGTCCGCTACTGATTCCAATGGCACACGTATCAAAGGGCGTGAATATCGCCGGTTAGAGGCTAAGTTGGGAATCGTCCAGCGAGCCAGAAACCAAAAGCGTGTAAAGGCCATACACGCAAAAATCAGAAACCGCAGGCAAGATAGCCTGCACAAATACAGTCGGACTCTCGTCAATGAGAATGCGGCTATCTTCGTTGGTAACGTGTCGAGCAAAGCCCTAACCAAGACAAAAATGGCAAAATCTGTCTTGGATGCAGGGTGGCACTCACTCAAAACTATGCTGGAATACAAATGCGATCACGCAGGCGTGGTTTTTGAAGAAATCAATGAAGCCTACTCCACCCAAACCTGTTCGTGCTGTGGCACTATCGGGCCCAGTAGTCCGAAAGGTAGAACAGGTTTGCGAATAAGAGAATGGATCTGCTCAGAGTGCGGAGCTGAGCGCCACCGCGATATAAACGCGGCCAGAAACATTCTTGCGGCGGGGCATCGCCGTCTAGCGGTAGGAATCCCCGTCCTTTAGGGCGGGGAGGATGTCACCGGGGCTATTGTGATACAGCGCAATGGCATCATTACCCACGCTATGGAGCTTGATGATATATACTAAGCCTTTGACCTGACGCACTGAGAAGGTATGAGAATTCGTTCAGATCTCCACTGCTGTCCACTATTGAAAGGTGTAAATAATGTTAACACTGTCTTGCCGCCAGCGCTGTTTTGGCGGTTGGCATGAACGGCTTGTTCATGCATCCGATGTGCTCAGTTGTGAGATGCGGTTTGCCATTTATTTGCCTCCTTTCGCAACCAAATCAAATCCGGTACCAGTGCTTTTCTGGCTGTCAGGGTTAACCTGTACCGATGAAAACTTCATGCAGAAAGCCGGCGCGCTCAGGGTCGCTGCTGAGCTGGGTTTGGCGATTGTTGCGCCTGACACCAGCCCACGGGGCGAGGGTGTGCCGGATGCCCCTGATGGCGCGTATGATTTAGGATTGGGGGCAGGCTTTTACGTCAATGCCACCGAGGCACCTTGGTCTAAACACTATCGTATGTACGACTATGTTGTCACAGAGCTTCCAGCCTTGGTTGAGCAGCACTTTCCGGTGTCGTCTAAGCGCGCCATCAGTGGTCATTCTATGGGCGGGCACGGTGCCATGATGATTGCCTTACGAAACCCCGGGGTTTACAGCTCAGTGTCGGCGTTCAGTCCTATTTGTCACCCTGTTAAAGCCCCATGGGGGAAAAAAGCCTTTTCAAACTATTTAGGGGATGACCGAGCTAAATGGGAAAAGTACGATACCATAAAACTGTTGAGGGAGAGCGACATTGCCACCGTTCCTCCCTTAATGGTGGATCAGGGAGGCGATGATGAGTTTCTCAATGAGCAGTTAATGCCGGAGTCGCTGGTGGTTTTAGCTAAGGAAAAAGACGTGCGCCTCGACTATCGGTTACAGTCCGGCTATGACCATGGTTACTACTTCGTTACGAGTTTTATTGAAGAGCATTTGAATTTTCACTACGCCTGTTTACAGGGTGGCGGTGTTTAGAAGCCGTCTTAACAGTTATGCTCCTACTGCGGCTACGATAAATGGGTCTAAAAAGTCGCTTTTGTTCGTCAAATAGTCCCGCTATTCTCCTCACAAAAGCGACTTTTTATCCGTCATTTCTCGCAGTCCTCGCTATGGGCAGACTTTTAAGACTGCTTCTTAGGGGGAATGAAAACCCCACCCGTGTTTTGTTCCCGCCACGGTGGGAATTCCTGCCTTTGCAGAAATGATGGACTATGGACTGTTGGTACTTTTGCTCGCATCTATTGCTGCTGGCTGCTGGCTGCTGGCTGCTGGCTGCTGGCTCAACTGTTTTCTTCAGGAGTAGTCAGGATGGAGAAATCGCTTTCCCCGGCATTATTTTGAACGCTGTCTGAATCATAGTTGGTTATTTGCCAAGACTGGTTGAGGGCTGAGTCAGTGCTCGGGAAGTGAAAGCTTCCAGGTTGTTGATAGCCATTCTCATGTGTGGACGGTTTTTTATAGCTTGTTGGGAATGACAGGATCTCAATCGAGTCCATTGAGGATGGCTGGCCATCATCTGTTGTCGAAAAATAAGATACAGATTGGCTTCCATTGTGACCAGGCGGTGAAGCGCCCTCCGGTGACGCCTCAAAGCCAGCCAGGCAATGTTGATCGGTGACAGGTGGGGGGGGCGTTTCGTTTTCACAACTAACAGCGCCCGTGGAATCGTCAAGGATAATAATATCGTGGTCAGGGTTATTGAGCTGCTCCAGAATGAGAGTTAACGACGGTCTTTTGTCTGGATTTCTGTCAAATGATGCGGCGCATAGTCTCAAGATATACTCTGGCATTGTCGGGACTGTTTTTTTAAGCTTTTCATACCGGTCAATCACAGTGCTTGACTCAGGAAACACTTTGTTAAGCGCTTGATGGTATTTTTTGTAATAATCCCTGTTGTCATTCCAGGTGTCCAGGGACATATAATCAGGTTTGGCAATTAGATTCATGCCGCCGTACACTTGCCATATGACAGCAGCAAGACTCCATATTTCAGAACTGACACCATAGCCGTCTGAGTAACGTTGACCCCGCCTGTTTGGAATGACTTCTGGCGCTACAGTTTCTCGGGTTCCGCACACGGTCGTGCAAATTTTATCGTAGTGATGGGAAGGTGAATCCTCTGGGGTGTGTGATTGCGTCAGTGAAACTGTATCGATAAGAAAACCAAAATCTGTAATGGCAATATCACCGTTTTCAGTGAGCATAATATTGTTGGCCTTAATATCTCGGTGCATCATTCCATGTAAATGAAACCATTGAAGCGCTTTCGTTATTTGAATGGACTGCTTGAGAGAAGTCATTTGGTTAACAGTTTTTCCCCATTGATTATCAGGGTGGCGTATTAGCCACTGAAGTAAATTTTCAGAGTGATAGCTTTCAAATAAATAGAGGTGCTCACCATCAGTAACCGGGTTATAATACACACAGTGTATCTTGGTGATGAAGTTAACACCGTCGTCATCTTTTCTTTTAGTCTGGGCTTTTTGTATTGTTCTAAGGAGGTCTGAGAGTCTTGGGCCATTTTCTTCTCTCCTGAGTTTTAACTTTTTCAAGACGAGTTTTTGTCCGTCGTTATTTCCTTCTATTAAATAAAGGATTGACTCGCTGCCTTTTATATCAAGTCTGCGCTTCATCGTATACCGGTGTTTTATCCATGGTGGAAAAAAGTCAAAGACTCTCTGAGGGTTATTAGGATCAGTAGATACTGTTGAACTCTGTTTTGGAGAGGGAGCGGTCCATGCTGGTGGCGCTTTCTCTTTGCTTTCTTTGCTTTCTTTGCGCTCTTTTCGACGGAATGTCTCTTCTTGAGATATTTTCACTCCACTTTGGACAACAGCAGACCTGCCTGAAACCTGCCGGGTTTGACTTATTGCCGACTTTGGTGCCGATCGAGGCGACCTGTTCAGATAAACAGCTTGATGGGCAGTTGTCAGGTGTTGTGGTGTTGGTCGGCGTGTTCTCAATCTGGGAGGTTCAGGCCGTGTTGGAGCTTGAGATAATAACGATTGACTTTGTTTGTCGTCTTGGTGGCTTGCTGAGTTATTTGCTGAAATGTTGCTTGCTGAAATTGCAGTGAGGGTTTCAATCTGCACTTGTAAGGTATCGTGGCTATGAATAGCCTCAGATTGATACTTATGAAACGCTTTCAGCCATAGGGCAATTGAGCTGTTTAAATCTAAAGCTTGTTGTTTTAATTTTGTACAGTTGTCAGTTTGCCTTGCGCTACCTCTGGTATTCAAGTTTAATGCCAGAACAAAGAATAATTCAACCGGATGTACTAATGGAGGTTTTATGCCGTTATACAGAGGAAAAACCCATTTGTTTCTTTCTTCAGCAGCACTCAATAGATGCTTTGGCTCTAGTTCATCGAAAAATAGTTTTAATTTATGATATGTTTTTTCAGCCTGGTTTAGATCAGAGCTTCCCAGATGATCACAAACCTTTTTCTTTATAAGCTGGTCAACAATAGTGTCATCGAAAGAAACCTTGAGGGAAGATGATCGCCACATTACTTCATCGGAAGTAAGTCCCCAGCGGTCAAGTTTTTCTTTATGACTTAAAGCAATGCTGCATTTATGTCGTTCATCACTTTCAAAGCCTGAATGAAACAGTATGTTTAAATATAATGTAGTCGTATCAATGCTAAGGGAGCTCAGTAGTTTATTGGTTGTTTTCTCCGGGATTTTATCTAGCCTTATAGCCGCTTCAATAATCAGCTGTTTAATGCCCCTGCTACCCATTAGTGGTTGCAATTTCTCGACTATTTTGTTGAAATGCTCCTCATTTTTTAACCCCAGGCCAGATAAAAAAGCATCAACAGGCGTTACGCTTTCCTGAGGCCATTGTGTTTGGTCTCTGAAAACTCTTCCAGTGGGTTTATCAAAAACTACCTGAAACGATGAGGGGGAGGTTCCAGCTTCTGGCTTAGCAATGCTGCCGAACTTGTAGTAGATGTATTCTTCTGGGTCTTCTGGGTCTTTCCATGTCACGACAACCCTGATTCTGTCGCCAAGTGAGGAGGCAGGGTGATAGACAGGTGGTGTTCTCTGGTGATGTTTAGGGACTTCTGTTTCCAGAAGGGGAAAACTTTTACCAGATTCCGGGATATAAGTGTGGTTTCTTATGGCATTAGCCAGTGGGCAGAGGGGATTATCCCTCAGGTGGTCATGTAAAGGATCATCGATCTTCTCCCATTTGAATAAACTAAGCTGGCAAATTGGGCATTGTACCGCATCGGTCTGGATCATCGACGGGTCATTGTCTCGGTAGAAACCCGCCCTGGCTAACTTTTCTGCGCTTATTTCAATCGGGGGTGTCCAGGTTTTTTCAAAACTTTTAAGTGCTTCCTTATAACTGTAGATCTTATTTGCCAGTGATGCGCGGGCATCATTCAGAAACAGCGCGGAAACAATGCCGACTATCAGTGTCTGGCAAAAAAAGAATTTAAGTATTGTTTTCATAGCTAAGGCCGGTTAATAAAACCAGTGATAAAAGTCGATGGCAAAAATTGCATAAACTCGAGCACGATAAATATCGCTGGCTGTTAAATTGATCGAAAGGTTAGCTTAGCCCTTATTGAAAAAAAAGCATCGTAATTTCTGTACGAATTTGTATGGGTGGAAGCTGGTTTTTATGCGAATTGATTATTTGTTGATGCTGCATTTGTTTTCTGTACGGCCTTCAGGAAGGTATCGTTAAACAATACGCCTTATCATTGTTTCATTATTATCTCATTGTTGTACGGGTATAGTGTTTCATTGGCATTGATGCCTTTCGCTTACCCTGTTGCTGAGGCTAGGAGCCTGTCGGACTTATGCTTTCGAGCATAAAATTCAGTAGGGCGAGTCAGAATTTTCGATCAATTTGTGCGAATAGTCGGACCTATTTAATTAAGCAAATTGATCGGAAATTCTGGCCGCGCTTTCTCGCACTTTCTCGCACTTTCTGGATTTCAGGCTGAAATTGTCTTAAGTCCGACAGGCTCCTGGTATTTGTTAACCAGAGCCGCATGAAAGTCTGCAAGTTATCTGGAACTATCCCTTATGGCTCTGTCGCTGATGTTTCTTGACGTCAGGAGCAGTCCCCCGTAAAATTTGGCAGCTTTATTATGGCCTTCATTTGTCAGTGGTGCGCAAGTGGTTGAAAGCAATCCATTATTGTGGGGGTCACATGGATGAAAATACGTTTCTCATGGCGATACCTGTTCAGTTTATATAAAAGGTGTTGACCAGCCTGCCGGGCTGCGCTTTCATCAAGCCTCTGAACGCGACGCAAAACGTATTTTCAGGCATGTGTATTGTCTGAGCGGGTGTACGGCGCAAATCCTCTGACGCTGACGCGCCCGGCAATGTGGTAGCAGGATGTGCCACCAGGCTGGCTTTTTTTTGGTCGCCTGGCCTGAGGGGTTTCCAGGTCTTCGCCCTGTGTGCCCCTTGCTGAAATAACGAGGCGGGACTGTCTCGGTTTCAGTTTACTTTAGAAACGATTGGAGTTCGCCCTATGGCAACAATTAACCAGCTGGTGCGCAAGCCCCGCAAGCGCAAAGTCGCTAAAAGCGACGTACCTGCGCTGCAGGCTTGTCCTCAGCGTCGCGGTGTTTGCACCCGTGTATACACCACTACCCCCAAGAAGCCTAACTCTGCGCTGCGTAAAGTTTGTCGTGTGCGTTTAACCAACGGTTTTGAAGTGACTTCCTACATCGGTGGTGAAGGTCACAACCTGCAGGAGCACAGCGTTGTTCTGATCCGTGGCGGTCGGGTAAAAGACTTGCCTGGCGTGCGTTACCACACCGTTCGCGGTAGCCTTGACACACAGGGTGTTAACGACCGTAAGCAGGGCCGTTCCAAGTACGGTACCAAGCGTCCCAAGAAGTAAAAAAGCAACGCTAAAGGATTGCTGTGCATTTTGGATGCGTATTTTTCGTTTTTTTGCGCTGTTAGCCGCAAAAACGGCTGAGTTGTTTGTAGCATTGAGTTTGCGCCTTTCAAGCCAGAACAATTTGGGTCAAAACCCGGGTAAAAAAAGGGTTTTTAAAGGTTGCTCATAACTACAACGAATACCGGTTGATAAGAGTAAGGCCGAGTCAAAACAAGATCTCGGGCTACCTGAAGACCGCAAATATGTAGGACTTATCATGCCTAGAAGAAGAGTTGTCGCCAAGCGCGAAGTACTGCCAGATCCTAAGTTTGGCAACAAAACCCTGACCAAGTTTATCAACCATGTCATGGTGAGCGGCAAAAAATCTGTCGCTGAGAAGATCGTTTATGGTGCCCTGGACAAGGTTCAGGAGCGTTCCAACAAGGATCCTTTGGAGCAGTTTGAGAAAGCACTGGAATCCATCGCCCCAATGGTAGAGGTGAAATCCCGTCGTGTGGGTGGGGCTACTTATCAGGTGCCGGTAGAAGTGCGTCCGTCTCGTCGCACCGCTCTGGCGATGCGTTGGCTGGTAGACGCCGCGCGTAAGCGTGGTGAAAAATCCATGGAGCTGCGCCTGGCTGGTGAGCTGATGGATGCCTCCGAAAACAAAGGTGCCGCTGTTAAGAAGCGTGAAGACGTGCACCGTATGGCTGAAGCCAACAAAGCGTTCTCTCACTACCGTTTCTAAGTATCAGAGGATTGAGTCGTGGCCCGTAAAACCCCGATCAAACGCTACCGCAACATCGGTATTTGTGCCCATGTTGACGCGGGTAAGACAACCACTACTGAGCGTGTGTTGTTTTACACAGGTCTGAGTCACAAGATTGGTGAAGTCCATGATGGCGCTGCCACCATGGACTGGATGGAGCAGGAGCAAGAGCGTGGTATTACTATCACCTCTGCAGCCACTACCTGTTTCTGGCGTGGTATGGATGCTCAGTTTGATGAGCACCGTATCAATATTATCGACACCCCAGGACACGTTGATTTTACTATCGAAGTGGAGCGTTCCCTGCGTGTCCTTGACGGCGCTGTCGTTGTGCTGTGTGGTTCCTCCGGTGTTCAGCCACAGACAGAAACCGTGTGGCGTCAGGCAAACAAGTACGAAGTCCCTCGTATGGTGTTTGTGAACAAGATGGACCGTACCGGTGCTGACTACAAGATGGTTATAGACCAGCTCGGTGAGCGCCTTGGCGCCAATGCTGTGCCTATGCAGATGACCATCGGCTCCGAAGACGAGTTCAAGGGTGTGGTTGACCTGGTTAAGATGAAAGCTATCATCTGGAATGAAGCTGACCAGGGGATGACGTTCACTTATGAAGATATTCCTGCTGAGCTGGCCGATACCTGCGCTGAAATGCGTGAATACATGGTCGAGGCAGCGGCTGAATCTTCTGAAGAGTTAATGGAAAAATACCTTGAAGAAGGTGATCTGACCGAGGAAGAGGTCAAGGCAGGTATCCGCGCCCGGACACTGGCGAACGAAATCGTGCCGGTATTCGGTGGCTCCGCGTTTAAGAACAAAGGGGTTCAGGCTGTGCTGGATGCCGTTGTCGAGCTGATGCCAAGCCCTATTGAAGTGAAGGCGATTGAAGGTATTCTCGACGACGCTGAAGACACGGTCGCTACCCGTGAAGCTGACGATGACGCGCCATTTGCCGCGCTGGCATTCAAGATTGCCACGGATCCTTTTGTCGGGACGTTGACCTTCGTTCGGAACTACTCCGGTGTGTTGAAATCGGGTGACACTGTCTACAATCCGGTTAAGCACAAAAAAGAACGTGTTGGCCGTATGGTGCAGATGCACGCTAACAACCGTGAAGAGCTCAAGGAGTGTCTGGCCGGTGACATTGTCGCCTTGATCGGCATGAAAGATGTCACCACCGGTGACACCTTGTGTGACATGAATAATGTCATTACGCTCGAGCGTATGGAATTCCCGGACCCGGTAATCTCCGTAGCGGTTGAGCCAAAGACAAAAGCGGATCAGGAAAAAATGGGTATTGCCCTGGGTAAGCTGGCTCAGGAAGATCCGTCTTTCCGTGTTCACACTGACGAAGAAACGGGCCAGACCATCATCTCTGGTATGGGCGAGCTGCACCTGGATATCATCGTTGATCGAATGAGGCGTGAGTTCAAGGTTGAAGCGAACATTGGTAAGCCGCAGGTTGCTTACCGTGAGAAGCTCAAGACCAGCGTTGAAGCAAACCACAAGTTTGCCCGTCAGTCTGGTGGTCGTGGTCAGTATGGTCACGTGGTTATCGAATTCTCTCCGGCTGAAGAAGAAGGTCTGGAATTCGTTAATGAGATCGTGGGTGGTGTTATTCCCAAGGAATACATCCCGGCTGTACAGAAGGGTATCGAAGAGCAGATGCAAAACGGTGTTATTGCCGGTTATCCTCTGCTGGGTCTGAGAGCTCGTCTGTATGACGGATCGTTCCACGATGTTGACTCCAGTGAAATGGCGTTTAAAATCGCCGCTTCACAAGCGCTGAAGAAATACGCGCCGCAGGCTGATCCTGCCCTGATGGAGCCTATGATGAAAGTTGAGGTGGTGACACCGGAAGACTACATGGGTGATGTTATGGGGGACTTGAACCGTCGTCGCGGTATTGTTCAGGGTATGGAAGATAGCACTTCCGGCAAGGTCATCCGTGCTCAGGTGCCGCTGGGTGAAATGTTCGGCTATGCCACTGACCTGCGTTCAGCAACTCAGGGACGTGCGACATACTCCATGGAATTCGACGAGTATGCCGAAGCACCTAACAGTGTTGCTGAAGCAGTGATTAAAAACCAGGGTTAATCCCCGATCCATTGATATCAAGGGTTAAGAGAAATGGCTAAGGAAAAATTTGAGCGTAGTAAGCCGCACGTAAACGTCGGCACCATCGGTCACGTTGACCACGGTAAAACGACTCTGACTGCTGCGCTGACTCGCGTTTGCGCAGAAGTCTGGGGTGGTGACATCAAGGCGTTCGATCAGATCGATAACGCGCCAGAAGAGCGTGAGCGTGGTATCACCATCTCCACTGCTCACGTAGAGTACGATTCTCCTACTCGTCACTACGCTCACGTAGACTGCCCAGGGCACGCTGACTACGTTAAGAACATGATCACAGGTGCCGCTCAGATGGACGGTGCCATTTTGGTCTGTTCCGCCGCTGATGGCCCCATGCCTCAGACGCGTGAGCACATCCTGCTGTCCCGTCAGGTAGGTGTTCCTTATATTGTTGTCTTCCTGAACAAAGCTGACATGGTAGACGATGAAGAGCTGCTGGAACTGGTTGAAATGGAAGTACGTGAACTGCTGGATACGTACGAGTTCCCAGGTGACGATACGCCTATCATCATTGGTTCCGCACTGATGGCGCTGGAAGGCAAAGATGACAATGAAATGGGCACCACTGCTGTTCGTAAGCTGGTGGAAACCCTGGACGAGTATATCCCAGAGCCTGAGCGTGCTGTTGACCAGCCTTTCCTGATGCCTATCGAAGACGTCTTCTCCATCGCTGGCCGTGGTACTGTTGTTACCGGTCGTGTTGAGCGCGGTATCGTTAAAGTGGGCGAAGAAATCGAAATTGTTGGTATCAAAGAGACGACCAAGACTACCGTTACCGGCGTAGAAATGTTCCGCAAGCTGTTGGATGAAGGCCGTGCTGGTGAGAACGTTGGCTGTCTGCTGCGTGGTACCAAGCGTGAAGACGTTGAGCGTGGTCAGGTTCTGGTTAAGCCAGGCACTGTGACACCTCATACCAAGTTTGAGGCAGAAGTTTACGTTCTGTCCAAAGACGAAGGTGGTCGTCACACGCCATTTTTCAAAGGCTACCGTCCTCAGTTTTACTTCCGTACTACTGATGTTACCGGTGCTGTTGAACTGCCAGAAGGCGTTGAAATGGTAATGCCTGGCGATAACGTAAACGTTAACGCTACTCTGATCGCTCCTATCGCCATGGAAGACGGCTTGCGTTTCGCTATCCGTGAAGGTGGCCGGACTGTTGGAGCCGGTGTTGTCGCTAAAATCATCGAGTGATCATGATGCAGGCATCGTCTGCTAGTGCAAACAAGCGTTAATAGACATACAACCATCACTTTGGTCACTTCTCGAAGGTGGGAGTCCATTTTCTGGTAGATTCCCGCCTTCGCGGGAATGACGACTGTATGGGTACCAGCGCTTAACGGCACTAGTGAATAGGTTTAATGTTAAAAGCCCGACTATTTGTCGGGCTTTTTTGATTGGAGGCTATTATCTTCAGGCTCTATATCGATCAGACTGTCTTGCCAACTGGCTTGATTGCCAGCACGACGCTTAACGTCTTCTGCGAGCGCTTCTTTGTATCGACTCAGTCCTGCCGTATGTTTCTTTTCCACCTCTTGCTTTGCCGCATAAGTCGCTTCTCCTTGTGATTCACGTATTGCTTGTTCTGCCTGGTGTTTTTGGAGAAGTCTTTGCTGCTTTTGCGCTTCGTACAAATTAACGAGATCATCGTCGTTAAGGTTCTTTCGATCAGGATTATTGGCTTCTAGCTGGCCAACAGACTGTGAATTCAAAAATGCCTGTATATCCCCATTGTTAAATACATGGCCTTTTTTGAACAATTCCGGGTTTTTAGCAGAGGCTTCAGGGTTCCATACTGTGTTACCAAAGGTACCATCACTATAAACAGGTCGGCCAGCGATAACCTGATCAGCCGTTACTAAAGGGGTAATGACCTCACGCGCATCTCTGGCCATTTCCCAGGCTTCAGTGAATGTTTCATCGTGTGGCGCAGGGTTTTGTTGGGTCAAGTGTTGTGATAAGTCAGCCGTGATAGCAGGAACCGTGAGATAGATCCACCTGGCAGGCTTTTCTTTTGACTCTGGCTGCTCGCCTAAGCCTGTTGTTGCGGTATAAGTACCCGAAGCGCTGTGGAGAAAGTGGTCAGACGTGGAGACAACCCCGCCCGTCCAGCCATGTTTTTTAGGGTCGTGCTCTGTGTTATAAGCATTGACATAAGCCTCATTCAGTAACCCTTGTTGATAGCCGACCTGAGAAAGCAAGCGTGGTTTGAACCCTGATTTGAAAATAATTTCCGGCCCCTCACTCACGCCACGGAAAAGCGCTTGTGTATTGTTGGTTTTAAACTGAGTGCCATGGCGTACCTCGAACTCTTTTACTGTACGCAGGCTCATTGCCTGTTGATAGCCTCGATCCTGCTCATATAGCCGGTTAGAAGCATGGTTTATTCGGTCTTTTACTTTTTTAAGTGTGGTGAATGTCACCTTGTGATAATTATCAGGATCGTCTTCTGATAATTTTAACAACTCTTCCAGACTTTTGTTTTGTAGTTTTTTATAGTCTTTAGTGAATGCTGAAATCAGGCTTTTGTCTGTTTTTCTGGCCCTGTACTGATCATTAACGGTTTTTTCAAACTCTTCCAGCAATAATTTTTTAATGTTGGCTTCATATTTTTCTGCGATTTTTTTTGTGTCTTTTGTTTTTTTGAAGCTTTCTTTATACTCTGATATGGCCTTTTTTAAGTCGCTTTTAATTTTTATTTTTCTGAGCTTGGGAAGCTGTTTCCAGTTTTTTGTGACGGATATCAGTTTTCCGTTATAGTCAAGAATTGTCCTTTCATGTCGCTGGATTTCTATTTTTGTTTTTAAATGAGTGGCAGTTTGTAATGGTAGTTTTTTTTCATGGGCAAGTTTTTCGATAATCTGTTCGATATGGTTTAACGATTCCTTGTCGTAGCAGTGATAGATGACGTTTTTGCAGTAGTCGTATAGCATAGGCTGCACTGCATTTTTAATATACTCATCCATAACCATGACATCACATTTTTTGGGGTATCGAAAAGGTGATAAGCTGTTTTTTTGATACCAGTACTCTCTGCCAATCAACTCGTGTTTTCGTAAGTGGTTAATGGCTTCAATGCCTTTTAGAAACGCTGACTCTCTCTCTTTAAGGGGGAGACTACTGTCATTAAAAGAAGCGGCGGCATGTTTCCAGTGGTGTCTGTTGAGTATGGATTTTTCTGCCCTGGCAATGTCTTTTTGAGCAGTGACCTTCATCTTTCTTGCGTACGTCCATTGACTGTAGTCAATAGTTGGGTCAAGTGCTTTTCTTAACTTTATATGGGGAGCCGTTTCAACATGTCTTTTTATACCTCGACTGTTTCTGAGGTTGCGTAATAAGAGTTTTTCTTCTTCTTTGGATGCAACCGCTCTGATCGTATTTTTTTCATCGTGAAAAAACAAGTTTCCGTAACGATCAAGCTGATGAAGGATGTGCTCAATGCTGCTGTCATTGCGGCACTGTTTGATCAGCTCTTCACAGTATGCCTGGCAGCTTGGCCTTATCTCTGGTGGCAGCGGTGTTTTCAGTGGCTGGGAAAGGTCTAGCTGCCAATCGTCAAGTCCTGCTTTTTGGGCGGCTTCAAACGCCTTTTGGAGAAGGGCTTCTTGAAAATCGGGTGGGGTATCCTCTTGTGGAAGATCAAAGAAGTCATCAAGCCTTTTTGCCACAGCATCAGGGGAGAAAAAAACGCTGTCGTGAACTTTGATAGCTCTTGCAAAAAGCGGCGTATTCACTGAAGTGGAAACACGTGACCTTGCAGTGCTGAGAAAAGGCTGTATTTTCGTTGTTGTGATTGTGCGTAAGCGATGCTTGGCTGGCCTGGAAGACGGCGATGCATTGGGTAATACAGAGGGAGAGCTGCGATGCGATTCAGTCCCTTTGACTGGCATGTAAGTTCCTCAGTAAAAATAAATCGTAAATATACCCGTGGTCTTTCAAACCGCTACTTTGTTGGTGGCATTGGGTATAGTGAGTATTTATCTAAACACTATAGCTTTTGCGTTGTGATGTGTTTGCCTGCCAGGATAAGAGCCGACTTTCTGACTGACGCTTCGGGGTGTGCTGGATTTTTTATCGTCGTTATACGTATTTTCCGTTGACCCATATCTGAGGGTGTGACAGAATGCGTTCTGTCATCAATAATACGATGTCTGATGAAAATAATAATAAGGGATAGTAATTATGGCAGCCTTACTGTTTTATAATGAGCCAGCATTCCTGAATCGTGAAGTGCACAAAACATTGACGTTTAAAGCAACGAATGATTTTTCGTTTACTGAAAGTGTCAATTCTGTGCCACTGACGGGCATTGAGTTTTTCGAGGCAAGCCGTGATATGCCGGTGCTGTTCAGCCGGGATGAAAAAGGCGACTTTTTCCCTCTGGCGCTCCTGTCCCTGATGCAGGAAGGCCACAAACAACTGAACGAGGCCGGTGCCTGGAATGAAAGCTATATTCCTGCCTTTGTCCGCCGTTATCCCTTTGCGCTTACTGATGAGGGCACTGTGTGCTTCGATCAGCAAGCCCCCCAGTTCAGCACCGACGATGGCGAGGCTCTGTTTAAGGAAGACGGGGAGAACTCAGAAACATTAAACAATGTTATTCAGTTTTTGAATAACTTTGATAACCAATACAAAACCACCCGTGAATTTACCGCCGAATGTAAGGCACTGGATCTGCTAACAGCTTTCAACCTGCAAGTGATGCTTGATAAAGATCACCCATTGCGTCTGGAAGGCTTATATGTGATTGATGAAAAGAAGCTGGCAGAACTACCGGAAGAAAAAGTCGGTGACTGGTTTAAGAAAGGCTGGCTGGCGTGGAGTTATGCGCATTTGCACTCTCTGGGAGCACTGAACAGGTTGGTGAAACGCCAGAAGGTTGAGCCTTCTGGAGAGGTGGTCATTAAAAAGTCCGATGGAAAGCATGAAGAAGAAAAAGCTGGCGTATAATAGTAAAGTGCTCCCCAAATGGGGGTAGCAGAGATATAACCCTGAATTCAGCAGTGGATCGCTGTTAACTTGCTGAGCGCCTTATTTCTCATAGAAAAAATGGCATTCAACTGCTGAATTCAGGGTAACAGGTAGTCTCTCGTGAGAATTTTTAATGCTTATGAAAAAAATTATTTTAATATTTTCTATAATGGCATTTTCAAAAAATTCAATTGCTTTCTCTAATGAAAGCTGTGGTGTCATTGGTGGTGGGCATTATATACCAAACAGAATATTTACTCATAGTGTTAACTATTTTGAAGTAACAGATTACGAGTCTTTAATTAAAGAAGTAGAAGCAGGGCATGAATATATTTACATTCCTTCAAATACGACTATTCATATTCCAAACTTGCCAAGAGCTCTTGAAATAAAAAGTGGTCAAACACTTTTCAGTGACAGGGGGGTTAATGGTAGTCCGGGAGGAAGGTTGTTGGTTTCTGAAAATGAAAATAATAATGAGGATAACTACCCGGTTATTACTATTGGCAGCAATGCCAGAGTTACTGGATTGAGAATTGAGGGGCCGGTAAAAGAAGCAGAATCAGTTAAAAAAACTATTGGCATACAAACATTGGAGAATAGTAAAAATATTCAAATAGACAACAATGAGCTGCATGGGTGGCCCTGGGCAGCCTTTTCTATAAAAAAATCTAAAAATGCATCCGTTAATCACAATTATATACATCATAATATAAAATCGGGGTTAGGTTATGGTGTTGTTGTGCAGAACGGTAATGCCAGCGCAGAAATCAGCTGTAATGTTTTTGATGCAAACCGTCATGCTATAGCTGGTTCCGGGCTTGCAGGGGAAGGTTATTATGCGCACCATAATTTAGTGATGAACGGTGGTGGTCGAGGTGCTTATCACCAATTTGATATGCACAGTGATAATGATGGCAATGGTGGAAAATATGTAATTATTACTGATAATTGGTTTAATTTTGGTGATTATGGAACCAGCAATAGATCTTCTGCAATGATTAGAGGAGTTCCAACGGATGGTTCTGCGACGATAAAAAGAAACTGGGTCAAATCATCATTTTATATAACTGATACCACTACAGCTTTTACTGGGGTTAAAGGGTCTATACTTGATGATCTAAGTTTGATAGCGCATAACATATTTAACGTTGATTTTAAGTTTGAAGAAAGAACGACAGGTAATTGTGTTATGAGTGTTAATGGAAAAGAAAGCCCTGTAATTTGTGAAGGTGTTGGGTTTTAATTTTTATTCAGTTAATGGGGTAAAGGTAGGCGTTGTGTATAATTCTCTTTTATCATTTTTTTGATGGGAAAGGTGCTTTGATGCTAGGAGCCTGTCCGAGAATAGACTGCGCTATTGCGGTTGCGATAAATTGGTCTAAAAATTTCTGCTTCTTCATCAAATAACCCCGCTATTCTCCTCAGAAACAGAAATTTTTATCCTCAATTTCTCGCAATCCTCGCTAAGGGCGCTATTCTCGGTCAGGCTCCTAGACAATTAGAGTGGGTTTTATTGAAATTTAAGTTTTCCCCTCCCTTAAAAAAGGGAGGGTATCGTTGAATTAACTTCCAACTTTAACCAAATTACCTCCATCTGTGTGCGAAAAAGATTTGCCATAAATAGCTAAATCAGTTGTTTGTGTGTAGGATAATTTATTTTTTTCTATTTTAATATTCATAACAAAACTATTTGTTTTTGCGTTTTTGTTCATGAAGTTTGATTCTGCTATTCCTTTATCAGAGGACTTCAACGTCATATTCAATCCTGCTTTACCTTCAGCCGTCACACAAGTCGCTCTTGGTATGCAGAATGAATTATAAACGGTTTCTCTTTCCTTATCATAGATGAAGTAGCCGCGCTGATCATGAAATTTAGTATTATCAGATTTTCTGAAGACTTCTTGTTTATAATACAGTGCTACCAGGTGTTGCTTGCTGGCATTTGTTGCATCGGCAGCGACCTCAAAAGTAAATTTTTCATAAAATGGAGAGACTGCTGGTTGACCAGGTGCCACACCCTCTTTTGCTTGTGATGGCGCTAAGTCAACACCACCAGTATCTGTGGACTCCCATGAACCCACTAATAGAGCAAGTGGGCCAAAATCCTTGCCATCTATCATGGTAGAGTTTGAATAACCTGATGAGCAGAAAGCAAGAGTATATAAACCGGTAGCAATTATTTTTTTCATAAAAAGTCATTATTGTTTTATAAGAATAATGATAATACCTATAGCAGCTTGAAAACAGAAGTGCTGGGCCTGAAAAAAATACTCTTGTTGAAACCTTTTTAAATGAAAATATCTGGTCCGACAGACACACAATAACCGGGAAGCAGTCTTAAAAGTCATGCTCCTACCGCGGCTAAGATAAATGGGTCTAAAAAGTCGCTTTTGTTCGTCAAATAGTCCCGCTATTCTCCTCACAAAAGCGACTTTTTATCCTCCATTTCTCGCAGTCCTCGCTACGGGCAGACTTTTAAGACTGCTTCTTAGCGGACCCATGCAGGGTAAGCACTTCGCTCACCTTTTATTTTAAGTACTTTTTAAGTACTTTTAAGGTCTTCAACGAGGGTCTTTGCTGCTTATTCCCCTTGTCCAATCTCCATAACTCCCTCTATTGTGTTCACCTACGATGCAGTGCGTTGCAAGGCGTGTTCAACTGTCATATTCACATTCTCCAAATGTTCGACAATTAAAAAAATGATAAATCCTCTTTAGGGTACCTCTATTAACGACTAATTATTCATTTATTAATTGTTTGTTGCCACAGGTTTGGTAAGTGCGTTGGCTAAAAAAATTAATAGAATAGAAGTGTCCTCATATACCCGGGCGTCTGAGATTAATCGTTATTTTTCATGCACTCTGATGTTCAAGAGTTGTTGCACATAAAAAATATTATTAATGATGGTTGCTCTACGTGAACCGCCACTTATTAACCCTATTGCATGTTCATCCCGGTTTAAAACCAGGCTCCCAGAGTCACCTGGCCCACTCATAGCTGTGGCTAATATCTGTCTTGCGAATCGCGCTCTTCGTCCACTCCAGTTTAGATCCAATGTTGTGTTAATAGTCCTAATTTTTCCTGTTGTAAATCCCGTTGTACGACCACATTTTTGTACAATATCGCCAACACGTGGGGACGTATATAAATCTTTTACATGGCTTGCCCAATAGATTTCACGATCGAGGTTTTGTAAGTTACCTTCCGCAATAGCGGCGTCAACATAGTTTAGCGGTTTTCTAAAGGCAGTTGAATATTCAATGGGCACATAACGTGTTAGTCGAGCAATCATATCACGCGGATAAATGCCACCATCAGCAAGAGCCGGCTGTAAGATTGGATCACCAATCAGGGCGTTGTCTAAACTGGTCAAGATATGGTTGCTACTTAATAGGTAATATCTCTTGGGTATTTTGGGAAAAGGGTCAAAGTCGTAACAGCAAGTGCCGATAGTTCCTGTGATTACTGATCGGTAGCGACTACAACTAAAGCCACCTTGTGCCGGGCGTATTCTTCGTGACAGATATGCCGGCTTTTTTGGTGGGGCACCAAAGTTATAGCCTGATTCAGGCAGCAATAAAGGCGAAGGATCACCCTCTGCAATGGGAGAATCATGAATACTTCTTTCCTGCACGTAGTTTGAATAGTTACCTCCGGCAAAAAATTCCCCAACTTCAACGACATCTGTTGGTGTCTTTTTCTCACCCACACAGCGTGGAATCAAATCTGCGCTAGCAAGCATAGATTTTGGCAACTTTGAGGAAACCAATGCAGTGATGCATGGCGTTCCGGTATCTGCCTCTCCTTTTTGTTTTGTGCCGATGCCAACACCGACGACATTCGGTAAATTGAGTAGTGATGTTTCTTCTCGTTCCTGAATTGATGCGAGTTCGAGTGATGCTTTGGGTAAAGTTTGCATGTTGATACTCAATGTTAAAGAGTGGCTGTTTAACAGTTTTTTCGAATAAAAAAATCAACAGAATAGAAGTGTCCTCATATGCCCTCGGTATATAACCGGGCGTCTGAGATTAATCGTTATTTTTCATGCAGTCTGACGTTTAAGAGTCGTTGTATATAAAGAATATTATTAATAACGGTTGTTGTACTTGAACCGCCAATGATTAACCCTACTGCATGCTCATCCACGTTTACAACCAGGCTCCCAGAGTCACCAGGCTTGCCCATATTGGTCGCTAATATCTGTTTCGCAAATCGCACTTTTCGGCTATCACCGTAGTATATATCCACTGTCGTATTAATAGTAGTAACTCTTCCTGTTGTAAACCCCGTTGCGCAGCCACATTTTTGTACAAAATCGCCAACATGTGGGGACGCATATAAATCTTTTATATGGCCTCCCCAATAGATCTTGCGATCGAGATCTTGTAAGTTACCTTCTGCAATAGCGGCGTCAACATAATTTATCGGTTTGCTACAGGCAGTGGAAAATTTAATGGGGACAAAACGCGTTAGTCGAGCAATCATATCACGCGGATAAACGCCACCATCATTAAAACCCGGCTGTAAGATTGGATCACCAATCTTGGCGTCGTTAGACCTGGCTAAGATAAGGTTGGTACTTAATAGGTAGTATCTACTGGGCATTGAGGGAAAAGGATCCGAATCGTAACAGCAAGTGGCGATAGTTCCTGCGTTTGCTCGGTAGTGACCACAACTGAAGCCACCTTGTGCCGGGCGTATTCTTCGTCTCAGAAGATCTGCCAGGTTACCAAGGTTATAGCCTGATTCAGACGGCAATAAAAGCGAAGGATCATCGTTCGCAATGGGAGAATCATGAACACTTTTTTCCTGCACGTAGCTTGAATAGTTACCTCCGGCACCTCCGGCAAAAAAATCGCCAACTTCAACAACATCTGTTGGTGTCTTTTTCTCACCCACACAGCGTGGAATCAAATCTGTGCTAGCAAGCAGTGACTTTGGTAACTTTGAGGAAACCAGTGTAGTGATGCATGGCGTTCTGGTATCTGCCTCTCCTTTTTGTTTTGTACCGATGCCAACACCGACGACATTTGGTAAATTTAATAGTGCTGTTTCTTCTCGTTCCTGAATTGATGCGAGTTCGGCTGATGCTTTGGGTAACGTTTGCATGTTGATACTCAGTTTTAAAGAGTGGTTGTTTAACAATTTTTTTGAATTTCCCGTAAAGGTATATTTCCAACCTGGTTATCTACAGGCAGCACTTCCCTTGATGAACAGATGAAACGCCTGAAAATTCTTACAAAGAAAGGGTATATGCTTTTTTGTGTCCATCCACGACGAAGTGGGTTGTAAGGCGTGTTCAGCTGTCACATTCGCCTTCGCCAAATGTTCGATAATTAAAAAAATGATAAACTCTATTCAGGGCACCTCTTAACGACTAATTATTAATTTATTAGCTGTTTTTTGCCTCAGGTTTGGCGAATGCGCTGGCTAAAAACAATCAATAGAATAGAAGTGCCCTCATATACCCTCACTATATACCCGGGCGTTTTAGATTAATCGTTATTTTTCATGCACTCTGACTTTCAAGAGCGCTTGTACAAAAAGAATATTATTGATGATGGTTGCTGTACTTGAACCGCCACTTATTAACCCTACTGCATGTTCATCCAGATTTAAAACCAGGCTCCCAGAGTCACCTGGCTCATTACTCATACCTGTGGCTATTATCTGTTTTTCAAATCGCGCTTTTCGACCGTTACTGTAGTTCATATCCAATGTTGTGTTAATAGTAGTAACTCTTCCTGTCGTAAATCCCGTTGTGCGACCAGATTTTTGTACAATATCGTTAACACTTGGGGTCGTATATAAATCTTTTACATGGCCTCCCCAATAGATCTTGCGATTGAGGTCTTGTAAGTTACCTTCTGCAATAGCGGCGTCAACATAATTCACCGGTTGGCTACAGTCAGTCGAAAATTCAATGGTCACATAACGTGTTAGTCGAGCAATCATATCACTCGGATACATGCCGCCATCACCAAGAGCCGGCTGTAAGATTGGATCACCAGCTCGGGCGTCGTTTAAACTGGCTATGGCACTGTTGGTGCTTAGTATGTAGTATCTCTGGGGCATTGAGGGAAAAGGGTCCAAATCGTAACAGCAAGTGGCGATAGTTCCTAAGCCCGTCAGGTAGTGACCACAACTAAAGCCACCTTGTGCCGGGCGCATTCTTCGTGTAAGAGATGCCGATGTTGCTGTTGCTGGGCCGTCACCAAGGGTATAGTTTGATTCAGACGGCAATAAAAGCGAAGGATCACCATCGGCAATGGGAGAATCTTGAACACGTTTTTCCTGCACAGGGTTTGAATACTCACCTCCGGCAAAAAAATGGCCAACTTCAACAACATCTGTTGGTGTCTTTTTCTCACCCACACATTTTGGAATCAAATCTGTGCTGGCAAGCAGGGACTTTGGAAACTTTGAGGAAACCAATGCGGTGATGCAGGGCGTTCCGGTATCTGCCTCTCCTTTTTGTCTTGTGCCGATGCCAACACCGACGACATTCGGTAAATTGAGTAGTGCCGTTTCTTCTCGTTTCTGAATTGATGCGAGTTCGAATGATGCTTTGGGTAACGTTTGCATTTTGATACTCTATTTTTTGAAGATTGGTTGTTTAACAATTTTTTGGAATTTCCCGTAAAGGTATATTTCCAGCTTGGTTATCTATAGACAGACCTGCTTTTGATGAACAGAGAAATGCCTAAAAATTCTTACAAGCAAAGGTCATATAGTCTTTACCATGGATACGGTAAGGAAGTGCCTGGTGCGCGTAATGCGGTCATAACCACCTGTCGCTAAAAATGCCCACGTAGCGACAGGTCTAGCGCTCCGATGGCTCCCAAACATCTGAATGCCTCTGAATTTAAGAACAAAAAAAGGATAAAAGCAACGTATAAAAAGCATAAAAAAGGGTTATAAATCAGATATATTGATCGCGTCTATTCAATAGACTCAGCTTTGCTGATATCCTTATCCGGTTTTCCTGTGGCAGTGATTAACGTTTTATGTGTTCACTAAGAAGCAGTCTTAAAAGTCATGCTCCTAAGTACATGACCATTTGCTTTTCAAGTTGGCCTACAGGCCTTGCAAGGCCTGCCAGCAAGAAAATATATGTTTTCATTTGGTCATGTACTTACTGCGGCTACGATAAATGGGTCTAAAAAGTCGCTTTTGTTCGTCAAATAGTCCCGCTATTCTCCTCACAAAACCGACTTTTTATCCTCCATTTCTCACAGTCCTCGCTACGGGCAGACTTTTAAGACTGCTTCTAAGATACCACAGAGGTGTTGTGAAAAACGGTAAAGCATCTTTAGGCGTACGACGATGACTGTTTATATGTTTATATGTTTATATGTTTATATGTTTATAAAGAATGTGTTTACAACGCAAATGAGCGCAGTACTCACGAGCGCGAAGTGAATATGGCCGCTCTTTCTGGATTTCAGGCCAAAATTGCCTTAAGTCCGACAGGCTCCTGGTCGCGTCTTGGGGGAGGGAGTCCAACAATCGTCACCAGCCATTAAAAAACTTTCTTCACCACAGGTAATACCCATCGACTAACTACTAATTATTCATTGTTCTTTGCCTCAGGTTTGGCGAGTACGTTGGCTAACAACAATTAGTAGAATAAGTAGAATAGAAGTGCCCTCACATGCCCCCAGTATATACCCAGGCGTCTGAGATTAATCGTTATTTTTCATGCACTCTGATTTGCAAGAGTTGTTGTACATAAAGAATATTATTAATGACGGACACTGAATTTGAACTGCCACACATTAATCCTACTGCATGTTCATCTGTATTTACAACCAGGCTCCCAGAGTCACCTGTCATGCTCATACGTGTGGTTACTATCTGTTCTGTAAATCGCGCGACTTTGCCACCAACGTAGCCTACATCCAATGTTGTGTTGATCGCAATAACTCTTCCTGTTGTAAATCCCGTTGTGCGACCACATTTTTGTAAAATATCGCCAATACTTGGGGTCGTATATAAATCTTTTACATGGCCTCCCCAATACATCTCGCGATTGAGGTCTTGTAAGTTACCTTCCGCAATAGCCGCGTCAACATAATTCAACGGTTTACTGGAGTCAGTGGAAAATTCAATGGGGATAAAACGCGTTAGTCGAGCAATCGTATCTTGCGGACAAACGCCACCATCAGCAGGGCCCGGCTGTACGATTGAATCACCAACCCGGGCGTCGTTTAAATCGGCCAAGACATGGTTGTTACTTAATATATAGTATTTCTCGGGCATTGAGGGAGAAGGCAGCGAATCGTAACAGCAAGTGCCGATAGTTGCTGTGGTTGTTCCTCGGTAGTGACCACAACTGAAGCCACCTTGTGCCGGGCGTATTCTTCGTGTCAGAGTTGTCGTTACTTGTTGGTCACCAAGGTTATAGCCTGGTTCAGGCAGCAATAAAGGTGAAGAAAAAGGCGAAGAATCATCGTTCGCAATGGGAGAATCATGAATACTTTTTTCCCGCGCGTCGTTTGGATAGTTACCTCCGGCAAAAATTTCTCCAACGTCAATAACATCTGTTGGTGTCTTTTTCTCACCCACGCAGCGTGGAATCAAATCTGTGCTGGCAAGCAGGGACTTTGGCAGCTTTGAGGAAACCAATGCGGTGATGCATGGCGTTCCGGTATCTGCCTCTCCTTTTTGTTTTGTGCCGATGCCAACACCGACGACATTCGGTAAATTTAATAGCGCTGTTTCTTCTCGTTGTTGAATTGATGCGAGTTCGAGTGAGGCTTTGGGTAACGTTTGCATGTTGATACTCAATGTTAAAGAGGGGTTGTTTAACAACTTTTTCGAATAAAAAAATCAATAGAATAGAAGTGCTCTCATATACTCTCAGCATATACCTGCCCGTCTGAGATTAATATTTATCGTTCATGCACTCTGATTTGCAAGAGTAGTTGTACATAAAAAAGATTATTAATGATGGATATTGAATTTGAATAGCCAAATATTAATCCTACCGCATGTTCATCCGCGTTTACAACCAAGCTCCCAGAGTCACCTGGCATGCTCATACGTGTGGTTACTATCTGTTCTGCAAATCGCGCGAATCTGCCGCCAAAGCATTTTACATCCAATGTTGTGTTAATAGAAATAATTTTTCCTGTTGTAAATCCCGTTGTGCGACCACATTTTTGTAAGATATCGCCAACACTTGGGGCCGTAAATAAGCGTTTTACATGGCCTCCCCAATAGATCTCGCGATCGAGGTCTTGTAAGTTACCTTCCGCAATAGCCGCGTCAACATAATTCAACGGTTTGAAAGAGTCAGTGGAAAATTGAATGGGCACATAACGTGCGAGTCGAGCAATCATATCTTGCGGATAAACGCCACCATCACCACGACCCGGCTGTAAGATTGGATCACCAATCTTGGCTTTGTTTGAATCGGCCAAGACATGGTTGTTACTTAATATAAAGTATCTCTCGGGGATTGAGGGAAAAGGCAGCACATTGTAACAGCAAGTGCCGATAGTTCCTGTGATTGCTCCTCGGTAGTGACCACAACTAAAGCCACTTTGCGCCGGGCGTATTCTTCGTTTCAGAGATGTCGGTGTTATCTGTTGGTCGCCAAGGTTATAGCCTGATTCAGGCAGCAATAAAGGCGAAGAATCATCCTTTGCAATGGGAGAATCATGAACACTTTTTTCCCGCGCGTCGTTTGGATAGTTACCTCCGGCAAAAATTTCTCCAACGTCAATAACATCTGTTGGTGTCTTTTTCTCACCCACGCAGCGTGGAATCAAATCTGTGCTGGCAAGCAGGGACTTTGGCAGCTTTGAGGAAACCAATGCGGTGATGCATGGCATTCCGGTATCTGCTTCTCCTTTTTGTTTTGTGCCGATACCAACACCGACGACATTCGGTAAATTTAATAGCGCTGTTTCTTCTCGTTGTTGAATTGATGCGAGTTCGAGTGAGGCTTTGGGTAACGTTTGCATGTTAATACTCAATGTTAAAGAGGGGTTGCTTAACAACTTTTTCGAATAAAAAAATCAATAGAATAGAAGTGCTCTCATATACTCTCAGCATATACCTGCGCGTCTGAGATTAATATTTATCGTTCATGCACTCTGATTTGCAAGAGTAGTTGTACATAAAAAAGATTATTAATGATGGATGTTGAAATTGAACTGCCACATATTAATCCTACCGCATGTTCATCCGCGTTTACAACCAAGCTCCCAGAGTCACCTGACATGCTCATACGTGTGGTTACTATCTGTTCTGCAAGTCGCGCGATTTTGCCATTAGGGTATTTTATATCCACTGTTGTGTTAATAGAAATAATTTTTCCTGTTGTAAATCCCGTTGTGCGACCACATTTTTGTAAGATATCGCCAACACTTGGGTCCGTAAATAAACGTTTTACATGGCCTCCCCAATAGATCTCGCGATCGAGGTCTTGTAAGTTACCTTCCGCAATAGCCGCGTCAACATAATTCAACGGTTTACTATAGGCAGTGGAAAATTCAATGGGGATAAAACGCGTTAGTCGAGCAATCATATCTTGCGGATAAACGCCACCATCAGCAGGACACGGCTGTAAGATTGGATCACCAATCCGGGCTTTGTTTGAATCGGCCAAGACATGGTTGTTACTTAATATAAAGTATCTCTCGGGGATTGAGGGAAAAGGCAGCGCGTCGTAACAGCAAGTGCCGATAGTTCCTTTGTTTACTCGGTAGTGACCACAACTAAAGCCACTTTGCGCCGGGCGTATTCTTTGTGTCAGAGTTGTCGTTACTTGTTGGTCACCAAGGTTATAGCCTGATTCAGACGGCAATAAAAGTGAAGGATCATCGCCCGTAACGAGAGAATCATGAACACTTTTTTCCCGCGCGTCGTTTGGATAGTCACCTCCGTCACCTCCGGCAAAAATTTCTCCAACGTCAATAACATCTGTTGGTGTCTTTTTCTCACCCACGCAGCGTGGAATCAAATCTGTGCTGGCAAGCAGGGACTTTGGCCACTTTGAGGAAACCAATGCGGTGATGCATGGCATTCCGGTATCTGCTTCTCCTTTTTGTTTTGTGCCGATACCAACACCGACGACATTCGGTAAATTTAATAGTGATGCTTCTTCTCGTTGTTGAATTGATGCGAGTTCGAGTGATGCGTTGGGTAAAGTCTGCATGTTGATACTCAATGTTAAAGAGGGTTTGCTTAACAATTTTTTCGAATAAAAAAATCAATAGAATAGAAGTACTCTCATATACTCTCAGCATATACCTGCGCGTTTGAAATTAATATTTATTGTTCATGCACTTTGATTTGCAAGAGTAGTTGTACATAAAGAATATTATTAATGACGGATGCTGCAGTTGAACTGCCGCATATTAATCCTACCGCATGTTCATCCGCGTTTACAACCAGGCTCCCAGAGTCACCTGACATGCTCATACGTGTGGTTAATATCTGTTCTACAAATCGCGCGATTTTGCCTTTAGGGTAGTTTATATCCACTGTTGTGTTAATAGTAGTAATTTTTCCTGTTGTAAATCCCGTTGTGCGACCACATTTTTGTAAAATATCGCCAACACTTGGGGCCGTAAATAAACGTTTTACATGGCCTCCCCAATAGATCTCGCGATCGAGGTCTTGTAATTTACCTTCCGCAATAGCCGCGTCAACATAATTCGACGGTTGACTGGAGTCAGTGGAAAATTGAATGGGCACATAACGTGTTAGTCGAGCAATCATATCTTGCGGATAAACGCCACCATCACCACGACCCGGCTGTAAGATTGGATCACCAATCTTGGCTTTGTTTGAATCGGCCAAGACATGGTTGTTACCTAATATATAGTATTTCTCGTGCATTGAGGGAAAAGGCCGCGCGTCGTAACAGCAAGTGCCGATAGTTCCTTTGGTTACTCGGTAGTGAGCACAACTAAAGCCACTTTGTGCCGGGCGCACTCTTCGTGTCAGAGTTGTCGTTACTTGTTGGTCACCAAGGTTATAGCCTGATTCAGACGGCGATAAAAGCGAAGGATTGTCGTTCGCAATGGGAGAATCATGAACACTTTTTTCCCGCGCGTCGTTTGAATAGCTACCTCCGGCAAAAAACTCTCCAACTTCAACGACATCTGTTGGTGTCTTTTTCTCACCCACACAGTGTGGAATCAAATCTGTGCTGGCAAGCAGGGATTTTGGCCACTTTGTGGAAACCAATGCAGTGATGCATGGCGTTCCGGTATCTGCCTCTCCTTTTTGTTTTGTGCCGATGCCAACACCGACGACATTCGGTAAATTCAGTAGTGCTGTTTCTTCTCGTTGTTGAATTGATGCGAGTTCGAGCGATGCGTTGGGTAAAGTCTGCATATTGATACTCAATGTTAAAGAGGGGTTGTTTAACAATTTTTTCGAATAAAAAAATCAATAGAATAGAAGTACTCTCATCTATCCGTGCGTTTGAGATTAATCGTTATTTTTCATGCACTCTGATTTGCAAGAGTCGTTGTACATAAAGAATATTATTAATAGCGGTTGCCTGAGGTGAACCGGCACATACTAACCCTACCGCATGTTCATCCCGGTTTAAAACCAGGCTCCCAGAGTCACCTCCTTCACACATGCCTGTGGCTACTATCTGTCTTGCAAATCGCGCTTTTCGGCCATAATGGTAGTTTAGATCCACTGTTGTGTTAATAGTAATAATTTTTCCTGTTGTAAATCCCGTTGTGCGACCACATTTTTGTACAATATCGCCAACGTTTGGGGATGTATATGAATCTTTTACATGGCCTCCCCAATAGATTTCGCGATCGAGGTCTTGTAAGTTACCTTCCGCAATAGCCGCGTCAACATAATTCGACGGTTGACTGGAGTCAGTGGAAAATTGAATGGGGATAAAACGCGTTAGTCGAGCAATCATATCTTGCGGATAAACGCCACCATCACCAGGACCCGGTTGTAAGATTGGATCACCAATCTGGGCGTTGTTGAAATTGGCCAAGACATGGTTGTTACTTAGTATGTAGAATTTCTTGGTTTCTGTGGGAGAAGGCTCCCAATCGCAACAGCAAGTGGCGATAGTTCCTGAGTTTTTTATTCGGTAGCTACCACAACTAAAGCCGCCTTGTGCCGGGCGTACTCTTCGTTTCAGAGATGTCGGTGTTATCTGTTGGTCGCCAAGGTTATAGCCTGATTCAGACGGCGATAAAAGCGAAGGATTGTCGTTCGCAATGGGAGAATCATGAACACTTTTTTCCCGCGCGTCGTTTGAATAGCTACCTCCGGCAAAAAATTCTCCAGCTTCAACGACATCTGTTGGTGTCTTTTTCTCACCCACACAGTGTGGAATCAAATCTGTGCTGGCAAGCAGGGATTTTGGCCACTTTGTGGAAACCAATGCAGTGATGCATGGCGTTCCGGTATCTGCCTCTCCTTTTTGTTTTGTGCCGATACCAACACCGACGACATTCGGTAAATTCAGTAGTGCTGTTTCTTCTCGTTGTTGAATTGATGCGAGTTCGAGTGATGCGTTGGGTAAAGTCTGCATGTTGATACTCAATGTTAAAGAGGGGTTGCTTAACAATTTTTTTGGAATTTCTCGTAAAGATATATTTCCAGCTTGGTTATCTATAGACAGATCTTCTTTTAATGAACAGAGAAATGCCTAAAGATTCTTACAGGAAAAAGTCATATATTCTTTACCATGGATATGGTATGGAAGTACCTGGGAGCCTGTCGTTTTGCCGAATTTGCCGAATTTGCCGAATTTGCCAAATAAGCACAGCAGGTAATCGCTATAAGTACATGACCAAATGAAAACATATATTTTCTTGCTGGCAGGCCTTGCAAGGCCTGTAGACCAACTTGAAAAGCAAATGGTCATGTACTTACAGCTTAAACAACTCTGTGTTCATGCTCTGAAGTATGGCTGATTTTGCCAGGTGCGTAACATGAGGGTATAACAATAAAAGCATAAAAAAGAATAAGAAAGAAGGGGGGGTCTATGGCTGATTTTGATCGTAATCCGTTGTCGGCATCTATCGCCAGGGTTAACCTTCTGAGCCGCACGGTTTCCGGGCGCGCGCAGGTCACCACGGCGCTTGGTACAATCCTTACGACATCGTCGCCTGCCATGGCGGTGAATAATGATATCCAGGCGGTGAGTGCTTTTACCGATGTCACCACCACCGGCAATGTTCACGAAATTACCTCAAAGAAACGTTCTGGCTCCAATGCTGTGAATGTGTTTGATAAATTTGTCGTGGGCACGCACCACACGGCAAACTTGAAGGTACCGAGTGATGCCAACAAACTGGTCAATATTGTCAGGGGTTCTGATGCACCTGAGGTCCACGGCGTATTGAACAGTTATAAAAATGGGACGCTGGGCGGGGATGTGGTATTTGCCAGTTCTGCTGGTTTTATTGTGGGTTCTACGGGCATTGTCAATGTTGGCAGTTTGTCCATCAAAACGCCTGCCGATGGCGATATGAACGATCTGATCAGTTCCGGCAGTCCCGTTGACAGTGAAATCAATGATTTATTAAACAACAGCTTTAGTGTGTCTTCTTCAGGCACCGTGCGTATTCAGGGAAAAATCACTACTGCCTCAGGGCTGAATGTTAACGCGAATACAATTCAGATAGACAACAGCGGTATTGTGATGGCCGGAAGCACCCATGGCTCCGTGGCAGTGGGCAGTGTTTCGGCAGTGAATGTGGATGACCTGACGATTCCCACGGCGCTTCAGGTTACCGGGGGTGCCATCACCCTGAAAGCAGCGAGTACAGCGGATAATGCCATTAACATTTCCGGTGACTTGTATGCTGATGACGGCTTTACTATCACGGCTAACGATATTGCTTTAAACAGTGGCAGCACCCTTGATGCGCGCGGCGTCGCAGACGCGTCAAGGGGGGATGTGGTCATTACCGCTTCAGATTCTAAAGCCATTGGCATGGGGTTGGCGGAAGCGAAAACGACCATTGACCTGGGGGGTAGCATTGTTGCCAACAATGTTGCCGTAAAAGCGACGTCCATTGCCAACAGTTCATTTTATGAAGAACCCATCATCGCTGCAGGAATGATTTCGGTCGGAACCTTCGCTGGCGCATCCGCTTATATTATGGAGGCTGACGCAAAAGCGACAGTGAACGTTAATAGTACGGCAGCTATCCAGGCAAAAGACAAAATCACCCTTTCGTCCACCTCCCATGGGCTCACCGAAGCCATGCCCATCACAATCGGCAGTAGCCTGCCCGCATCATTAGCGGCGGTTTATACCCGTAGTGATGCAACGAGTACTACCCACGTTAAAACAGGGGCGACGTTGCGGGCCGGTGGTGATATGGCCATCACGGCCCATAACGAGGCGTATATTTCGGCCTCGGCAATGGATATTGTTACCGCTAATAACAATGCGGTTGTGCTGGCAGCAGCCATTGGCGCCTCAACCGTGGATGCCAAAGCCAAAGTTGACAGTGGTGTTACCCTTGATGCCGCCAATATCAAGGTAGTCGCAGAGAATCAGAACTCTTACTATGTCGGCGCCATGGCTATGGGGCTGACGGATACACGCTATGGCATTGCCGTTGCGGCGGGAGATTTTGACACCAGCGCAACGGCAGAACTTGGCAGTAGTATTGGCGCTGACAGCGACAAGGTGGGCAATGTTTCGGTCATTGCCCTGGATCGTACGCTGAATCAACGGGTGCATTCCTCTGTAACAGTGGGCAGTAGTCTGTTTATGCGGACCGTCGGCTCAAAGGTTATTGGCGGTTTGGCCAGCATGCAAAGTGGCGTGCAGAGTATTATCTCCAGTTATTTGCCGATTGGGCATTCAGTACCGACAGATGATACGGGTAAGGTTAACTTTAAAGGTGGGTTGGCTTTTTCCCTGAACCTCTCGGATCATGATGCCTACAGCTATATCGGTACCAACAAGTCCGGGCAAACCGATGCGCCGACCATCAAGGCGACGGGCAATATTCTCGTGGCCAGTCAGACCGATTTAGGCTCCGATAACCAGTCTGTTGCCGGCGGAAACAGCAATGGCGCTCTTGGTGGTGACCAGGGCGGATACCGGACATCGGCAGAAGCGGCTGTTGCTTCACCGAGTAACCAGACCAACGGTGCCAATCAGACACCCGCCTCAGAAAAAAGCCTGGCATTAGCCCTGAATTTTGCAATAAACGACAGTGACGCCATTGCCGAAGTGGGTAAATATGTCCAACTCCAGGGAGAAAACATTGGTGTAGCGGCGGCACAGCATATGCCCATTGTGTCCACTTACGACAAGTGGGAAACCTTTGGTGATGTTCTGGGCAAGTTTAATGGGATGGCGGGGTTACAGAACAATATTCTGACCTCCATGGCTAATGCCGGTGCCAGTGCTGATAAAGAAGCCTACGGTGGCTCGGTGGATGTGCTCTGGAATGATATGGACACCAAAGCCTGGGTGAACGACGGTGCCAGTGTAACGGCCACAGGAAGTGGCAGTTGGCGTGCCTCTCATACCTTGACCGGCGATGCCAAGGTCAACGGCTTGTTGGGAAGTACTGAATTTTTCAGCGACATCAACTACACCTTCGACTTTGATAACCCTGTGACAGTGAGCGCTTTTAATCTGATGGAAACGGTCAGTCTTGCCGGGAACATGGGGGCGCTCGGTTTACTTCCCAACGGTAACGGTACCAATGAGCAGGGCAAGTCAGTGGGTGGCTCCATCACCTATGTTCAGCAAAGTGGCTCAGCCGTAGCAGGTATCGGTGCAGCCAGGGTCAACGCTACAGGGAATGTGGGCATTTACGCGCGCACGGAAGAGCGGCATTTTCTGGTGACGCCATCGTCAGGGTTGGGGCGTGGGGTTGGCTTTAATGGTGTGATTGGGTTTTTAAACGCAGAAACGCTCACCCATGCCTCGTTACACAAAAATGCTCAGTTATCTGCTGACAAACTGTTGATTGATGCCGAGCACGGCTTTGGTAACTGGACGGCGGCAGGCGCCTTTAACTGGTCTGACCAATCGGCCGTCGGTCTGGCCATTGCGGCAAACGTTTCACAAGGTGATACCAAAGCGTTCATTGGGGATAACGCTAAAACGTACAACAAGGTCAAGTTTCAAAACGACAATAACATTGAGACGGATAAACCCGCACCCAGCAGTCCCACAGCACCTGCGCCAACCAAAGGGATTGTGGTTAACTCGGTGACGGTGCGCGGTCGTGCATCGGGAACCAATGGCTCATTAGCTGTTGCCGGGGCTGTCACCACTGAACCCACGGGTGAGCCGGGCGTGGGCGCGAAATTTGAGAATTGGTTTAATGGCCTCTCTGGAAAAGTCGCGGGTAATTATACCAGCGCGTCAGGCAGCAGTGGCAGCCATTCAGTGGGAAAGAATTCGTCAAGTGGCGCTAATGGTTCAGGTGGTTCAGGTTCCAGCAGCGCGGCAGTATCGCAGGCACAAACAGGCATGGCTGCTGCGGGCAGTTTTACTGTATCGGTCAATAATATTGATTCAAAGGCCATGATGGAGGGTGCCAAAATCAGCGGTCATGATACCGGCAACGGTGTTGATTATAACGACGTTGATGTGAACGTGCAGGCCTTTGAAAAAATCATCTCTGCCAGCGCCTCTGGCTCTGCGGCATTATCCATGCTCGGTGCATTATCACCGACAAACCAGACGACCGTCGCTGGGGCCATTTCTTATCAGATCAGTTTTAACGATGCCCTGGCTTGGGTAACGGATACGTCGATTTCCTACGCTGATGATGTGAATGTGCAGGCATTGCACGGTGGGGAATTAACAGCCGTGGCGCTGGGGCTGGCAGTCACACGCCCATCAGCCAGCACGGCAACCAGCTTCAGCGGTGCATTGTCCATTTCAGGCGCGCAAATTTACGATGGCACCTCTGCGCGGATTCAAGGCTCAAGCATTTCATCTAACAATGGCGCAGATAATGTGCTGGAAGTAACGGCGTATAACAACACTGATATAGGCGCCGGTGGTGGTACGCTATACGCCGGTGGTAAACAGGGTGCAGGTTTAGCCATTACTTTTGCTGAAATCAACGATCCTTCGGCTATCGTGGGGGATGCTAACCCCGACGGTAATAATGTGTTAAGTACCGCCTATAACGAAGACGTTTATAAAGGTGCTGCTACAGAAGCCTTGATTGATTTCAGTGGCTCCACAGGCAACACATTACAACACTTTGATGCCATTCATGTCAGCGCCCGCGGTCTTAGCCGCATTGGTATTGGTGCTGCCGGTATTGGTTATACGGATATGACCGAAGGCCACTTTGGTTTCCAGGGCAGCTTTGCCATTGGCGCCATTGGTGCCGATACCAAAGCGCTGATCAAAGGCGCCGATATTTCCGGCGCTGGCACTGTCACGGTGAATGCTTCCGGCGAAAAAGACGGCGCGCTTGACAGTATTTTATCAAAGCTCGGTAACAGCACGACCAACACCCATTACGACTTCAGTGGTGCCGCCGCCATGGATAATACCCGTGTGCGCACCAGCGAAGATGGCAGCAGCTCTGCCTATAACTACAGCACTGAGGGCAAGCGTATTATTGCCGTGGCAGGTGTCGTACAGGCAGGTAAAAACAATCTCGGGATTTCATACGCCCATGCGGATGTGAAAAGTGAAACCAAAGCCCGTATCACAAACAGCGCTATCAACCACAGTGACAGTAGCGGAGCTGATATTGTCGTCAATGCCCGGGATAACGCCTTGCTCTACAGTGTTGCCATTGGTGTTGGTGTGGGTAAAGGTCAGTTTTCCGGCGTGGGCTCAGTGGCCGTCAACCGTCTGAATAACCAGATTCTGGCAGAAGTGGGCGACTGGGAGGGGGCTGACAAGGGCACCCTCAATGCCTCGACGCTGGCAGTGACTGCCCACAATGATATGGACATGATTAATGTTGTCGGCTCTGTGGCGGTGGCAGGGGCAACAGGGTTGGCAGCAGGGTTGGCAGTAGCCACTAACCTTGTGGGTACTGACGAGCATTCCACCAAGGCGCGGGTCAGCAATACCACCTTGGAGGTGGCTGAAGACCTGACCGTAAAAGCCTACAGCGGCACCTCCGATAATCATAACCTGCTGGTGGGCAATGCCGTTGCCGTAGGAGCGGCCCTTCAGGGCGGGTTAGGCTTTGCCGGTGCCATCACGGTTAACAATGTCGATCAAACCATCGAAGCAGGCATAAAAGACACCGGCACCAATCGTACCGCAGAGGCATCGGCCAGCAGCGGTGGTGATGTTACCGTCAGGGGGCAGGACTTTACCGACAGTGTCGCCACGGCCTGGATGGGGGCAGGTTCAGGTCAGGGTTCTGCCGTAGGGGTAGCGACAGCCACTAACCGGGTAGACGTCGATGTGACCGCTGACATTCTCGGGGATAACAGCACCCGTGGCAGCACCACGCTCAAAGCACAAAATGTTATTGTGGAGGCACAGCGGCGCAACTGGTTGTTAACCATTGATGCCGGTGTGGCAGCGTCTAAACAGGTGTCCTTTGCCCCCTCCATTGGTACGGGTGTGATTGATGGTGATGTCAAAGCCCGCATCGCGCAAGATGCCAGCATTTGGGCCTGGAATAACGTGATTGTTAATGCTGAAGCTAACAGTATTAACCTGGTGGGCAGTGGGGCACTGGGCATTGGTATTGATGCCGGGGCAGGGGCGTTAGCTATTTCCACCGCTGTTGAATATGGCAAGACAGAAGCCTTTATTGATGATGCGGCGGTTATTGCCAGAGGCCTGGGGACAAACTTTTCTGCCAGCAGTGGCAAACTTGCCGGCGCGTCACCGTTGCCGGATTTATCCACCTCCGGCGAAGGGGAAAGTACCGCCGTCAGTATGGGACAGCTGACCACAGGTTTTGCCGCGCGCACCATGGGGCTTGGTAGTGAGTCTGCCAGCGGTGTGATTGTCACGGCCACTGCCCGGCAAAAGCAGCGAGCCATTACCGTGGGTGGCTCGGGCAGTAAGAATGTTGCCATTACCGCCAACATCGCTACCACCAGTACGGGCAGTGAAACCAGCGCTTACATTAACAACGCCAGTATTAACCAGGGTGTTACTTTGACGGGTGAGGCCGATGTGCTGGTGCGCGGGAGTAATCACGGTTTTGGGCTGAGTGTCTCCGCCGGTGGCTCAGTGACAGCAGGCGGTGAGAGTGGCCTTGCGGCCATTGGCGGCTTTGCCACCAATCGTGAGAGTAAGGACACCAACGCTTATATCAGCGGCTCTGCGGTCACGGCAGACGCACTCAAGATTGATGCGATCAGTTCAAAAATCGCCCAGGCCGTCGCCGCAGGGTTTGCCGTGTCAGCGGGCAGTACTTCGGGCATTGGTGGCGCGGCCTCTATTGTTATTACGGAACAAACGGGCAATACCAAGGCACGCCTGAAAGGGGGAACGGTCACAGCTAATAGCCTGGCCGTTAACGCTCAAACACGACAGGAAGCAAATGTTGCCGCAGGTTCGGCAGGTATTGGTGCCACTGTGGGTGTCGGTGCCGGTTTAGCGGTTAACCGGGTCGGTGGTGACACTAAAGCCACCGTTGGTAAAAACGACGGTGACAGTAATGACAATACCGTCACCACGGTTAATGTGAATGATGTGGATGTGGCTGCCAGCCGTTTGGCGTCCATCAACAGTTACGCTTTTGGTGCCGGTATCGGTGCCAGTAGCACGGGTGTCGCGGCAATGATCAACGTGACAGAAGTCACCGGTGAAACCCGCGCTGGCATTTATGGCAAATACAATAACAGTGCCTGGACGACGAAGGTTCGGGGCAAAGACGGTACGTCAAAAGCCGCCACTGTCAATGCGCGCGGTCAGGAAATTCTCAAGGGTAATCACGGCGCTGCAGGGTTAGGTGTCGGCGCTGCCGTGGGTGTGGGTGCCGTTGCCAACGTGCTTCTTGGGCGTTCACAAACCTATGGTGAAATGGTTGGCGCAGAAGTGAAAGCCACCACCGTTGAGGTGGATGCTGATACGTTGCGAGAAGCGAATCTCGTTAGTGTTTCTGGTGCCGGTGGGCAGTATTCAGCCGCGGTGAGTATTGGCCTTGTTTTGATGGGTCAGGGTGATAGCACCACCGATGAGGGGGTAAATGCAGAGAATGAGTGGGGTGATTCCCGCACGCTGGCAAATAATGCCCTCTCTGAAAACTACGACAGTTATAACCCGCATCTGGACACTAACGACACCAGTAATATGGGCGGTGGCGGTGCCATCGGTGTCAGCAACACCGCTACCGGGGTTGTCACCACAGACTCGGGTCATCGCCTGAAACTCAGCGGCGAAAGCGTGACGGCAGCACGTATCTCCGGGGGGGTTATTGAAGCGGGCACATTGCGGGTCAGCAGTGATGCGCAGTTGCATACTTATCAGGGGATTGGCGCAGCACAAGGCTCGGCGGTAGGTGTTGCAGGTGGAATCGGTGTCACCCGTTTATACGACATGAGTATTGCCACGGTGGATGCTGATGTAATCGCAGACACCGTAGGCATTGGTGGTTTAATTCGCAATAAAAGTGATGCCGCTGCCGCCGGAGAGATGAAAAACTTTGTCATAGGTGCAGGCGGTACCGCCATCGGCGTGTCCTATTCTGATGTGCGCTCAGCGCATCGGGTTGCTGCCGGGTTAACGCAGGCTGTGAGCGCCGATACGGTCAATGATGCTGGCACTTTGGCTATCTCAGCGAAAGATGCCACAGAAATCCGTATTGGCGATACTGGCAGCGATGTGTCTGCTAACCCCGGTGATGGCACCATGAATATACAAGTAGGTGCTGGCGCGGTGGGTGTCTCGGTGGGTATCGCTGAGAAAAATGCCAATGTGGATGCCTGGTTGGGTGCTTACGATGATAAAGGCACTTCATCAACCAGTGATGATGTTGTGGCAATTGTCGATGGTTATGCCACCCAAACGGTGGATGCCGTGGTGACAGGCAAAGTGCGCTCAACGGCTTTTGCTGCGGCCGGTGGCCTCATTGGTGGAGTGCAGGGGGTGGTCACTGATGCCAGGGATTATTCCGATGCTGATGCTGTGGTCTATGGTCGTATTGGCTCAGGCACCGGCTCTCTTATCGTTAAAGCACAGACTGTCCCGGAGACATTTTCCCGCGCCTATGGCGTTACTGTTGCCGGTGGTGCCTCCCTTGGTGGCTCATTCTCTTATGCAAAGGCCGATACCCATGCCACGGCGCGGATTGCCGATCGTACACAGCTTTCTGATAACAGCGCTGTCACCGTTGAAGCACAAACAGGAAAAGCAGGCAACCAGTATGTGAGCGCTGACGCATCGGCGTTTTCCGCCTCCGGGGCGCTGCTGGCCGGGATTTCCGGTGCTGAGGCCGTGGCCATCAATAACAGCGATACGGTGGCAAAAACAGGCGACTATGTGCAGTTACCCGCAGGGGATTTAACCGTAAAGGCCACCAATCACTCACGACAGATCTCCGATGCTGATGGTTATTTTGTCGGGGCCGTGTCAGCAGGGTTAACATTCTCCACGGCACAGTCACAAACCGCCTCCCGGGTGTTGTTGGGTAAAGATCCCATTGGGCCGGGTTCGCGCTCGGGCGATCTTGTGTTGCTGGCTAACAGCATTGATGAGAATCAGGCGTTTTCCACCGCAGGCGGTGGTGGCGTTATCAGTGGCAGTGCCACGGTCAGTAATGCCTGGACCAAAGACACTCAAGATAAAGAAGCCGCCAGTGTTGAGGTGGCAAACTGGAGCGGTAACTACAAAAACCGTCCCGTGGGTGCCGGGCGTGTTCAGATGGAAGCCAATCACCAAACCTGGTTTTTTGCCGGGGCGGATTCCATCAATGCCTCCGCGCTTGGTGGTTCCGGCGCCCGCTCGGATGTTGAAGTGGATCTTGATACTTCTGTTAATCTGGGGCAGAACGTCAGCTTTTATGCCAATGAGATTGCCATCAGCGCCACCAATAATGTCGACCAAATCAACAACGCCTGGTATAGCGGTTTTAAACACAGCGTGAAAGCGGGGGCCGGTGGCGCGATCAATGGTTCAGCGGCGCTGTCTGATGTGAATATCTCTCACCTGGGGGCAACGGTGACTATTGGCCGTTATGCCGTGTTGAAGCTGGACCCTCTTGCCGATGCTCTGGATCCTGAGCATAGTCTGATGGATTACCATATTCAACTTGATGCCTCAACAGGGTATCACCTGCAAGACGACGTGGTACTGGAGGTGGGGGGCGCATTGCAGGGCGCGGGCGCTGAATCGACCATCACAGTGGATGCCAGCAATGCGATTGTCATTGGCAACGGTGCCAAACTGATCAACCCGGTGGGGCAGATTGAGTTCGGTACGCACAGCCGTGGTATGGCAACGGCGGACGCCAGCAGTACTATCTGGGCTGCTGCCGGTGTTGCCGGTGGCGTATCGAAGGTGGATTTAACAACCGATAACAGCATTACTATCAACGACGATGTAACTATAGATGCGTTTCAGTCAGCGAAGATTCTGGCTGGAAAAAGCGCCGACTATATTACCGATAACTATCTTTCTGCCGTTGCGCGAACCAATGTGTATAACTGGACGGCGATTCCCATTCCTGCGGCAAAAAAAGCCGACGCGAACATTACCGTGAATAATAATGTGTACTTTGGTAACAACGTTAATGTGTCGTCTGTAAGGGATGTCCTGCTGGAGTCTGATCGGGGCCAAACCTATGCGCAGGGCGATGGTGTTGAGCGTAACCCTTATCTTGAACTGTTCAGTTCAGAAACCACCTTTGGTTCTGCCAATGGCAATAAAGGCACCTCAACCATTGTTTTTAATGGCACCAGTGCCTTGGTTGCCGGCAGTCGTTATCAGCAATCGGTGAGTATTGATGCCAGTGGCAATATTACCCTGGGCACAGGCACCAAAGGAGTTGCTTATGATTATGGCACCTTCTCCAGCCGGGGCAGTTTGCAGGCGTATATTGATCAGCTTAAAGGGGAGAAAGCCGCGCTGGAAAATGAAAGCGGTGGGGTAACGGACAGTGTCGGTGTTTCTGGTGATGGCAGCAACAGTCAGGGCAGTGGTTCATCCAATAACGCCGTGGATGCGCCGGTGCGTATTTCCCAGATCGAAGAAGAGCTGGCCTTTTTGGAGCCGCTGTTACAAACCTTGCCCGATACCTCCAATGACGCGATCTATGTGGGCGGGCTTTATGCGGCAGGCGGTAATGTTAATCTGAAGGCGGATCAGATTCTGGTGCAATCGGGCACACCAAGCATCACCGCCAATGGTGATCCAACCATTACGGTGACGAATCTAAGCGGTAAAAGTCTGATCCTTGGCGATATGTATATTCCTAACCTTGGTGGGGGTAAGGTCTTGGTGACAGGATCTGTTGCCAACAGCATGCCCACCGGACTTGGCATTGTTGAGAGTAACAGTGGTAGCGGTTCGCACATTACTATTCAGCATAAGCCTGCGGTGACAAACGGCGCGGATGTGGTGTTGCAAGGCGGACTGAGTAACCTCGGTGGTGTTGTCACTGTGAATGTTGAAAAGGGGAATTTGATTCAAACGGGTTCCGTTGAAGCCAAGCAGATGGCGCTGTCGGTGCCCTCGGGGGTGTACCTGTTAAATAATGCCTGGGCTAGTCCTGTGTACGGGTTTGATCCGAAATCCCTGACGGGCTATACCGCCCAATGGAAACCGGCGACGCCGGACGAGTTGGTCATGTATTACG
Source organism: Candidatus Sororendozoicomonas aggregata (assembly GCF_031528575.1). Lineage (NCBI taxonomy): Bacteria > Pseudomonadati > Pseudomonadota > Gammaproteobacteria > Oceanospirillales > Endozoicomonadaceae > Candidatus Sororendozoicomonas > Candidatus Sororendozoicomonas aggregata. The sequence continues at coordinate 10,904 of NZ_JAVLSP010000001.1, read as the reverse complement.
TCAATGCTGCTTATAGCAGTCAAATGACGTCAAAAGGCGAAGAGTCCTTCAACGAATGGTGGTATGGCAATGACTATTACGGAAATAACACCCACCGTGATGGCGATTTACGCGTCTATTTAAACTGGGGCTTTAATAATGGTGCCGAATGTAAAAGTGGTGCCGATTGTGAAATTTTCCGCTTTGATAACAATGCTGGCGGTAACTCTCGCGGCAATGGTAACTGGGGCTTTAACCAGATTAAGAATTTGCAGAATAATCTGGTGAAAACAGCCTCGTATCAACAGATAAAAAATGCGGGTTATGGTGACCAGGGTGGCTATGCCCTCAATGCCCAGGTGGTCGCCATTAATGCTTATCGTATTGACATTAACGGAGCCATTCGCGCGGGTAACTTTAACCAGTGGTCCGTGCAGGTGGGTTCCAACTTTGACGCGGCAATAGCGCAGTACGTGGCTGCTCGTGGCCTCAGTGCCGGTAGCGCCATCAAGCTTTCCCCCGGACAGACCCTCAGTTGGCAAGAAGCTAACCCTGACTATGGCAAGTCTTTGGATTTTCGCCGTTATATTACCCGTACTGTCGATCCGCAGGTCAGTCTGGTCAATGGCGGTGACGCCGGTATCAGTATTACCTATGAAGTGGGCACGGGCACCATTACCCTCGATGATGTCAATGCCAGTGGGAATGGTTTTGTCTCTTTGCGCGGAAGGCTCATGTCTACGGGGCCTGATGGTCAGATTCTGGTGGATGATGGCCGTGGCTCCATTGATGTGATCAACCGTTCAGCCAGCAAACTGGTGGTCAATGACCTCAATGCTGGCAGTCAGAGCACAGGGATAATTCGCGTTACGGATTTGAACTATGTGGACCGTTTCGGGGCAAATTTCAGTGAATGGTATGTGCATGAGCCGGGTCAGGCCATTGAGAAATACGTCACCGCTGCCAATGCCACCGGTTATACCCATGCCAGCGCAAGTACCGTCGGCTTTAGTGAAAATGGCAAGCAAACGTACACCTATCAGCCGAAAAAAGGGCAGCTTTATTATTTTGTACAGCGTGAAGAAGTGGAGCGCGGTATAAACTGGAAGATGACCAAGGACGGGTATATAGACGGTTGGTTCTCCACTTATCAGCCATTAGGTGACTGGAAGTATGATGCTGATAACCCTAATACCCCTGAGTGGAATATTGCCTGGGATGGCTATACCTCCTGCGCTTATGTGGGCAGTGTCGGCTGTAATGCCGATGGTTCTGTCAATACCTACCTGACCCATGTGCTCGATGATCGCTACAAGAGCCAGACCTGGCTGTACCCTTATACGACCAGCTATAGCAACTATTACGGCAGCGATTTTACCAAAATCAAGTGGAACATCTATGTGCCTTATTATATTGCCATGCAGTCCACCACCTATGTAAAAGCGGATCACCCCATTAAGTTTCAGTTTATTGGGGCCGATGCCGGGTCCGTGGCTATTGCGTCCCGTACCGGTGTGACCATGACCGGCAATATCAATAATGCGTCGGGCACTACCACGGTGGGTATCAATCGGACTCTGGGTACCGGCGGTGTGGTGCGTGATGATGGCAGCATTGTTATGGACAAAGGCGCGGTGCTCAATGCGCGCAAGACAGTACTCGATGCTGTGGGAGGTATAGGGACTAACCGACAGTATATGACTATCATCACCGACCATATTTCTGCCACCGCGCGTGGCGGGGTGGTCAATATTGATTTAACGGCGGCCTCTAGCGCTATTGCCGTTGAAAAATTGCAGGCAAACACCACCTTGACCGTCAATGCGGATAAAGACTTACTGCCCTGGGGAAGTGGTACTCACTTGCAAGGGCAGGATCTGGCTATTACCAGCCGATTTGGTGGTATTGGTGATGTGGCTGGCAACAACGTGATGAACGTCAGCAGTACGGGGCTGGTGAGTATGAAAGCGGCCGGGGATATTGCCCTGAACCAGAGCGTCGGCAATATGACAGTGGGTACCATCGCCTCTGATGGGGGGGATGTGTGGATTGCTTTGGGCAATGGCAGTCTGATTAACGGTATTGGTCAAAACCGTTATACCGATGAAGAGCTGGCCTATCAGGCCAGTGTCTGGGACAAACTCAATCTGCGCAGTGATGGCGCTGGCAAAGCGACAGTCGCCGCTTATGAGAATCAGGTTTCATCAAAGTACCACCAGTATTGGTTAATCAAGCAACGGCTCGATGATGACAGTCAGGGTAACTTTACTATCAATGCTGATTATATTGATGCTTTTAAGGTGCGTTATAAGGCGCATCAGGATGCGCTCAATGGCACTAACCTTGATATAAACAGCATCACGCTGGCTGAGTTGACCGCTGCCGTTGAGAGTGAATATCGCGCCATCGACCAGTGGCTAAGTACTGAGAAAGCTTCAGGCAAGCTGGCGGCGGATTATTCACTGGGAGAGCGTTACGACAGCAGCTATCGGTTTATTGTCGCTGAAAATTCTGCCTTGTACGCCACCTTGACTGAAGGAGCCCGTTGGCAAGACAGCCAGTTGGAAATCTCCATCAGTGCCGCAGCACTGGAGCCGGTGACAGATGCTTATATCAGCAGCCGTGCTGCCAATATTTCCGCTAACAATGTGACGCTCGATATTGGCAGTGGCCGGGTGGGGGATGACAGAAATGATATGACCTTTGCCATCAGCCGGACTAACCCGGGTTTGAGCAATGCGCAGAAATCAGCGTTACTCGAAGCCGGGCCGGGAGACCTGGTTATTACCAACAATGGCAGTGTTGTTGATGTTCGTGTGAAACAGCAGGACCCTGTCAAGGTGAATGCAGACGGTTATATTTCCCTCACGGCCAATAATCAGATCTATGTGGAATCTGATCAGGGAATGACCTTGAGAAAAATTACTACTGACGGCGATGTGCGTCTTTCTGCCAGTGGTGATATTGCCAGCGCCAGCGGTAACAGCACGACTATTGCCGCCAGTAACCTGAACCTGTCTACTCGCTCTGGCTATATTGGTACGCAGGTGAGCCCCATTGTTCTGGCTATTGAAAATGCCCTTCGCTCTGTGGCTGCGCCTAGCGATATCTGGTTAAAGCATGTGGGGGGGGACCTCAAGCTCGGCTCCATTGGTGCGGGTGGTTTACTGAACCTGAGCAGCAATGGCGCTATCAGTAACTGGTCGGCTAATGGCGACAATGTTCATATTATTGCTGACGGCGCTGTGATCAGCGCTATCTCGGGCAACAGTCGTTACGACCTGGGTGAGTCGGGTCGTGCGCTGAATATGAAGTTGGGCGGTGGTGAGCTGTCACTTGAGGGTGCCAATGCCTGGGTGAACACCGGGGGTGTGTCGCAAGTTAACCTTGGCCCTGTGGATTTGTCGGGCGACCTTGGTTTTAGTGCCACCTCTGATGTGAATATGGTGGATGATGTTGCTGCAAGCAGTATCGCCATGACTGTTTCTGGTGCGCTGGTGGCAGAGGAAGCACTGAATGCTGACAGTTCAGGGGCTATGTCAATTATTGCAGGTTCATTGGATTTGCAAAAAGCCGCGGTATCGGGCAGTAATGTCTATCTGCAAGCAGACGGCGCGGGGGCTCAGTTGGGGGCTGTTACGGCTAATACAGGTATATTGTCGTTGATCGCGGCAGGTGATATGACGCTCAGCGGCCCTGTCCGATCAAAGCAGGCGCTGGTGGTGGATGCGCAAACGCTCACTATGGCAGCGGGTGCCCACCTTGCGTCCGAAGCAAGCGCAACGATTACCACCATTGGTGATATGGCCCTCAGGGCCATCAACAGTCAAGGTGACCTGACGTTGGTGGGCAATAACATTGCCTTTAACGACTCAGTAAACAGCGCCGCCTTTGACATAACAGCAAAGGGAGCCGTGACGCTATCAGCGGGGGTACGTGCTGCTGCCCAGGGGGCAATAACCATCAATGCTGATGCTTTGTCCATGGGGGCAGGCAGCCACTTAACAGGCAACAATGACTGGACAGTGACCACCGAGGGGCATCAATCCTACGCCCGGCTCACCATCGGGGGGGCGAGTGAGCTGAACAGTCACGCTGGCACTATCCAGTTCAACGAGCACGCGTTGCTGGGGGGGGATGTGTTGCTGCTTGCCAGTAACGGAGCGATTCGCCTGGCTGAAAACCAGCTGTTCAGGGCAGGTTCCACCCTGAAGGCTGACAGCAAAACACTCAACTTCCGCCATGGTTCAACACTGCGGGCTGTGGGGGCGATTAATCTGACCACCCGTGAGGCTATGGCGCTGCACCACGTGAATGGTAGTGAGGGCATGGTTCTGAGTAGTGGTAGTACCCTGACCACCAATGGTGCCTTAAATATCGGCGCTTCGGCGCAGTTTGTCAGTGCTGCTGATACCACTGTGAAAGGTACCCTGACAACGGTGGATAATGTCGCATTCACCACCGGGGGCAACCTGCTGTTTATGGCTGATATTACCAGTGAGCAAGGAACCATTATTCTGGAAGGCCAGCAGTCTTTATTGATAAACCGTCGTTTGAAGGCATCCAGTGATGTCAGCATTGATGTGGCCGATTCACTCACATTGTCTGATAACCAGACAATAACAGCCGGTAATGACGTTGACATAAACAGTGGCTCAGTATTGATGGGATCGAATAGCGCTATGGTTTCTGGCCGTGATACCCGCATTACCACCTTGGGTGATCAGGCACTGGCAATACTGACGGTTGGTGAGAATTTAGCCTTGAGCAGTGACCGGGGTTCACTCACCCTGGGCGATAATGTGGGGGTGGGCAGGGCAGCCACATTGCGTGCCTTACAGGGTGATATTCGTCTGAATGAGAATAAACAACTGGTAGCCGCTCTGGCAGTGAATGCCATCGGTGGTACACAGACCTATCTGGATAACACCAGCGTTCAGGCAGGCGCCGGAGTTTCACTCACTTCTCAAAATGCCATGGTCGTGCACTATATCAGCGGTGATGATGCCATTACCCTTAACAGTGGAGGTATGTTGACGGTAAATGGCGCGGTCAGTGCAGGAACAGCAGCGCATTTTGCCAGTATCCAAGATACCACTGTAAACGATACGGTAACCGGGGTAGATGATATTACCTTCAGCGCAGGTGGGCATCTGCTCTTTAATGGTGACATTACCAGCGACCAGGGGGTGGTGAGTGCAACCAGTGGTACACAGACCACCTTTGTGGATAACACCAGCGTTCAGGCAGGTGCCGGAGTTTCACTCACTTCTCAAAATGCCATGGTCGTGCACCATATCAGCAGTGACGATGCCATTACCCTTAACAGTGGAGGTACGTTGACGGTAAATGGCGCGGTCAGTGCGGGAACATCTGCGCATTTTGCCAGTGCCGAGAATACCACCTTAAACGATACGGTAACCGGGATAGGTGATATTACCTTCAGCGCAGGTGGACATCTGCTCTTTAACAGTGACATTACCAGCGACCAGGGTTCTGTCATTTTGACGGGGCAGCGCTCATTAGTCGCTGATGGTCGTATTGATGCTTTTGGCGACGTATCAATGGATGTCCTTGACAGATTCACGCTGGCAGAAAATCAAACACTGGCCGCTGGCAATACGGCAACCATCAATGCTGACAGTATCCATATGGGGGTGGGCAGTGCCCTGGAAACGGGCAGTGATACCACCATCACCACATCCGGTCATCAAACACTGGCAGGGTTGGACGCGGGGGGTGATCTTAAGGTCTCAGCGTTAACAGGGTTTGTTGCTTTTAATGATAAAGTGCACGCTGGTCAAGGGATTACTGTTGAATCAGCAGACACCGTTTCGCTCTCAGCCGGGAAAACACTTTCTTCGGGCGATGGCATCTCTTTAAAGGCTGCATTGTTACATTTTGCCCATGGCTCACATATAAACGCCGATGGATCATTAACTATGGCAGCGGACGCTGACGCCAGCATACACCGGGTAAGTGCGGGTAATAGCTTGACGATTACCACGGGTGGATCACTGATGACCCGCGGCGATGTCTCAGCGGTGCATGATGCCGCATTGACCAGCGGTGGTGATAGTACCTTTAATGGACGTCTTTGGAGTCAAAAAGGGGGAATCGTTGTTACCAGTGGTGGGCAGCTTTCATTCAATGAATCAGTCAGTGCAGTCGGTGATAGCCTCTTTAAGGCCACAGGCGATCTGGTCTTGGCGAATGAGCAATCTATTGCTACCGGTGCAGACGGCAGGATAAATGCCAGCAGCCTCACTATGGGTGAGGCCAGCCTTATTGAGGCCAGGGGAAATCTGTTTATCGACACAACAGGTAATCAGTTATTGGCGACTATTGCCGTTGATGGTAGTGCTCATATCAGTGCTTCTTCAGGAGGAATAACGTTCAATGAGACCGTTGATATCGGTGAAAGCCTTGCGGTAACAGCAGCTACTATGACGCATATTGTTGAAGGTCAGCCGGTGATTGCTGGTGGTACGGCGGAGTTTGCTTCGGCAGAAATGCGTATGGAGCAAAATACCTCGCTCCATGCGCGTGATGATTTGTCCATCCACATCAGCGGTCATGGGCTTTTGCATAGACTGATCAGTGGTGATGATCTGACCCTCTCAACAGGTGGCGCTCTTACTCTGGCTGATGAGGCAGTAGCAGCGGGAAAGGCAACATTTGACAGTGGCAAGGTAATGGTACTGCATGGGGCTGTGACAGCGGGCGACATGCTGTCCCTCGTCTCTGGCAGTGATTTAACGGCAAACAGTACGCTCAGTGCTGATCATGGAATGGCTGTGAAAAGTGCGGGCCTGATCCGTTTTAATGATGATGTGCGGGTCAGCACAGGTTCACTGGAACTTGTCGGGCGCTCTGACCTGGTGTTGGCGGATGGGAAAAAACTGTCAACGGGAACAAGCGCTACGGTAATGGCTGAATCCTTCTCCATGGGCGAAGGCTCCTTGCTTAACGTAGGAAATGACCTCTCTATCTATACAACAGCCGACCAGTCTTTGGCAGGGGTCAATGTCAGCAATGATATGACCGTTGTCAGTGAGACGGGCAGTGTATGGCTGAATGCGTCAGTGGCCGCGGACAGGTCAATGTCGGTTCATGCCGGGCAGGCAGTGGCATTGGCGGATCAGCAGCGGATCACAGCCGGTACGCTGTCGGTGGGGACTGACAGTGCGGTGGGCGCGGAGCGCTTTACCATGGGGCAAGATACTCTGGTTCAAACCGCAGGTAAGATGACTATCCACACCGTGAATGACCAGGTGATAGGTCAGTTGGTGTCCGACACCACAGCGTCCGCTTTCTTTTTGAAAAGTTCCGAAGGCGCTATTACCGGGCGGACTGATATTGATGTGACAGGGGGGCAGGCTCACTTACAGGCAATCAAAGGCGATGTTTGTACGACACAGGATAGTGATTGTTCAGGTGCCAGGGCGCAGCTTCAGGCGGCCACAGGTATCGGTGATCCGCTGGTGGTCGATCTTCCCTGGTTATCTGCTGAAACCGACAGTGGTGATATTCATATTATTGCCACCAGTGACCTGAAGGCGCGGCTATTGAAAGCCACCGGCGGCAATATTTATATGACGGCCCTTAGTTCCCTTGAGATAGACGAGCTTGCTGGTACGCCATGGCTGCTAGTGAACGACGTGTTGTTTGCTGATCGTATGACCATTCGTGGCGGGGCATTACGGTCAACGCAACAGGTCACAGTGAATCAAATCACCCAGACCGGCCCGGAGCCATTGTCTGTTTACGCGCCTGATATCACCGTGAGCATCGACGGTAGCGGTGCGGCAGAAACCCTGCTGAACCTCGGTGGGTTTGATCAGGCTGTTTCCCTCGATAATGTGGCGAGCCTTTTTTATCGTTCAGCTCTGGCCGGTGGCGCATTTTCTGACACAGTATTAACGGAGGCAGAATATGTGGACGTTACCGTCAGTAATACCGATCAGCTGACATTGGCGAGTCTGATGACCAAAGGTGGGGAGCTGCAAGTGAGCGGTGACCTGATGATTGATAAAGGCCTTGTGTCGGCACAAGCCGGTTATAACCTGCGCCTGATAACAGGGGCAGAAACCGCTGGGCAGCTGACGATGGATCTGAACAATTCCAATGGTGGCGCTATTGCTGTGGACGGTCAGTTTATGACACCCTTTGGGGAGTTTTGGTTATCCGTTGATGGCGTGAATGTCACCACGAATGCGCAGTTTACCCGCTATGATCCGACGTTATTGCTTTCTTACAAAGGCACTGGCGAAGGAGCGGAAAGTACCGGACAGCCCCAAGCGTACTACAGACTCAGCGCAGATTATCAAAATGCCATCAATGCGCCGTTAAGAGTCACAACACGGTTTATTCAGTCATTGCCGGATAAAGAGTCATTGTTGATCACCCTGGGCGATAATTGGTTAGATAACCTGCCGTCAACGGCAGCAGGTGGACAACGGCCTCAGGAAGAAGACTACTGGTTAGTTAAAAAAGACGATGTGACGGAGTTGTAAATGGTCATCAGTAATAACAATAATAAAAAACAAAAGCGCTATAGAGTTTTATCTTCTTTGTTGGTCGCCTTGGGCAGCCAGGGCGTAAGCGCTGAGGTTTCAAGGCCCGACCCGGCAGGTGAAATCAGCAAAGACCTTATTCAGCGGGAGCAACGCCTGAACAGCAGCAATAAGTCCAGAGAAAAAAAACGACCGTCTATTGAAGAAGATCCTGCACCCGTTGAGGACAGTGGTGCAGGCCCGGTTTTTCTGCTCAATGGTATCCGGTTTACTCGCTCAGCTATTCTGACACAGCAGGAGTTGACAGCTATTGTCCAGCCCTGGTTGGGCAAGGAGGTTAGCTTTGCTGATTTACAGAAAATTCTCGCGGGTATCAATCGTCTGTATCGACAGAAAAATATTTATACGGCGGTGGCTGTTTTCCCAGAGCAGAATGTCGAAAATGGCATGGTTGTTATCCGGCTGGTGGAAGGGAGTATTGGTGAAATTTCACTCGAAGGTAACGAATATACCGACGATGCTTATGTGCGCGAATGGATTAACTATGACGCACAAATGGAAAGTATCGATATTGCTGCGCTGGAGCGCGATATTCTGTTTTACAATCGTATTCACGCTCAACGCTTGCAGGCGGAGTTACGTGCAGGAAAAAGTTTTGGTTTAACCGACGTCATTATCAATGTGCCAGAGAGAAGCCGAAATGGTTTAAGCCTGTTTGTTGATAACTACGGTTACCAGAGCACAGGGGAAGAACAAGGCAGTGTGTTATATCAGCGCCAACAGTTGCTGCGTTTTGGGGATACGGCCAAACTTTACGCGCTAGGGGCTAAAGGGTTGAAGTCTGTCAGCGCGTTTTATGACACGCCTGTGGGTATTGACGGCTGGCGCCTGGCAGCCAATATGCAGTATACCGACAGTGATTTAAGTGAAGGCGATTTTAGTGAACTGGGTGTAAAAGGCAATTCGCTGGAATTTGGACTGGGAGCCAGCTACCTGGTGTATTCCCATACGAACCTGTGGGTTAGTCTAACCGGCGGGTTCACCCATGCGCAATCGGAAAACACGGTAGCCTCTGAAGCGCTGTCGGACTACCAGAGTGATCGCTATCAAGTGGGTGCTGAGCTGAATTGGTTGGGCGAGCAATGGCAATTGACGGGCAAACAGCAATACCAGTATGTCAACAGTAAAGAAAGATTGTTGGGCACAAGCCGTAAGATTGGGCTGTACGGCGCTGGGCTTACCTTTATTTATAATTTTGATTCACCCTTTTATGCCATTACGTCGTTTGATGGGCAGTTTACTTCTGAAGAGGGGTTGCCGGGGTCGGTGTCTTACTCACTCGGCGGGCCCTCAGCGTTGCGAGGTTACAGAAGTGGCGCAATCAGTGGTGATACTGGCTGGTATCACTTAAATGAGTTGCACTATAACGGTTTGGCTTATAAAGACTACGCATTGGATGTGTTTGCTTTTTATGACCATGGCAAGGTGGAGTCAGTAACAGCAAAGCAGTCGCCTTCCTCAGCAGGTATCGGGTTTTCTGTGACGAAAAATGATAGCCTGGCATTGGATGTGATTGTGGCAAAAACGCTTAAGAATATCGTACCGGACCAGGATAAAGGGGCTATTTATGGGCGTCTAACCTGGGTAGTCTGGGACTAGCCCGGATATTTCATAAACATGCGCCTGGCCTTGCTTGCTCCTTGCGGCTCTAAGGGAGTTTTGCTCAGTCGACCGTACTCCCCGGTACGGCGCTCCTTCGCAAAATCCCTTAGAGCCGCAAGGTTCCGCGCAATTCTCAGGGCAGTTTATGAAATATCCGGGCTAGTGGTGCTAAGCCCTAATATCTATCCCTTTGAAAATGTGGTTTAATCCGCATCTCCAGTAAGACATAAGTAAATGGCAGGGATGCAGTTGAACCACACCAAAACAATCACTCTCTCAGATAACCAACGTGCAGAGTTGGAGTCGATTATTAGAAAGCGAAACAGTGCTCAAGCTCTGGTCTTGCGTAGCAGGATCATACTTGCTGCCGCTGATGGGGTAAGCATCAAAGCATCTGTGCGAAGCTTGGGTTGTAACCGGGAAACGGTCAGACTTTGGCGCAAACGTTGGGTTAACTGTCCAGATGATACGCCGGTTATGGAACGATTCAAGGAAGCTTCTCGTTCTGGCGCGCCCGCAAAATTTACGGCAGAACAGATCTGCGAAATTATTGCGATGGCTTGTGATAAACCGGAAGACCATGGCTATCCTTTCAGCCATTGGTCGGAGAACTCACTGGCTATGGCTTCTGTCGATAAAGGGATTGTCTCCTCGATTTCACAGCGACAGGTAGGGCGTTTTTTAAAATCAGGCAGATATTCGGCCAGACAAGGTAGAGGGCTGGATTGATACGCCAAAAGATGAAAG